>DAOVGW010000041.1 GCA_030672225.1 Dehalococcoidales bacterium
ACAGTAGCTCCTACCAGCAGCAAACCAGGGTTGTTGGGGCTTGCTCTCAGTGAGGCAGAGGAGGCGGTAAGTCAGGTGAGGGAGGGTAAGGAGGCAGTAGAACTCAGCCCTCAGAGTGCCTATATTCGGCGCCTGCAGCACTTAATAGCTGAAAGAAACGACCTGTCTTCAACTAGCCTGGGGCAAGAGCCTGAGAGAAGGGTAAGGATTTATAAGGGAAGCTAGTTTATGTCGCTATTTATTACCTTTGAGGGTGGGGAGGGTTGTGGCAAGAGCGCTCAGTCCAGGGCGCTTTATAAAAAATTAATGCAATTATCCATTCCTGTAGTTCTAACCCACGAACCGGGGGGTACTCCTCTAGGCGATGAAATAAGCCGCCGGCTAAAGTGGGCTAAAAGTCCTGATATATCACCAATGACCGAGCTACTGCTGTTTAACGCCTCCCGTGCCCAATTAGTAGATGGAGTAATCAAGCCTAATCTGGCAAAAGGTGAAGTTGTTATTCTTGACCGCTATGCTGACTCCACCACCGCCTATCAGGGTTATGGGAGGGGATTGGATTTAGAGATAGTTAAAAAAGTTAATAAGGCTGCCACTCAGGGGGTAAAACCTGACCTGACAGTTCTATTGGATATGCCTTCCGAGGAAGGACTTGGTCGCAAAAAAGCACGAAAACGCGACCGTTTTGAGAAGGAGATTTTAGCCTTTCATCAAAAAGTACGGCAGGGCTACCTGAAGCTGGCGGCTGATGAGCCACAGCGATGGCTGGTTATAGATGCCTCGCAGAGTAAGGCAAAAGTAGCCGAGGTCATCTGGCAAAGGGTAAGCAAGCTGTTACCACAACAGGAAGTCGAGAAATGACTGAAAAGCGGGTTGTAGTAGCTATGAGCGGCGGAGTAGATTCCTCTGTTGCCGCCGCCATTCTTAAAGAGCAGGGCTACCAGGTAATTGGTATCACCATGCAAATCTGGCCTCCGGATAGAAAGGATAGTTCTGGTGGCTGTTGCGGAGTCGGGGCGATAGAAGACGCCAAGAGGGTAGCCTATAAATTGGGCATCCCTCACTATGTGATGAATTTTAGAGATATCTTTGCCCAAACAGTGATTGCCGATTTCTGCCAGGAGTATAGCTTGGGCAGGACACCAAACCCCTGTATCAGGTGTAATCAGTACATCAAGTTTGACGTCCTATTAAGTAGAGCCAGGGAGCTGGACGCTGATTTTATAGCTACCGGACACTATGGCCGAGTGGAACATTCATCAGATGGCTACCGCCTGTTGAAAGGGGTTGACCCCACCAAAGACCAGTCCTATTTCCTCTACATCTTAGGGCAGAGGGAGCTTCAGCACCTTTTACTGCCCATAGGTAACTTCCACAAGACCAAGGTAAGAAAGATTGCCGCTGAACTGGGCCTGCCCACTGCTACCAGTCATGATAGCCAGGATATTTGCTTTATCCCGGGCGGTGACTACCGCGCCTTTATCACCGAACACATCCCCACTCCAGCGGGGGACATTGTTGATGCTCGTGGTAACATTCTGGGCAGACACAGGGGTTTAGCCCGATATACTGTGGGCCAGAGACAGGGCCTGGGGCTGGCTTCAGATAGACGCCTGTATGTGCTCAGGCTTGATGCCGGCAGTAATAGACTGGTGGTCGGTACCGAAGGCCAACTGCTAAGTGATAGGCTCATTGCTAGCCAGCTAAACTGGATATCAGGTAAAGCCCCGGGAGAGCTTACCGGTATAGCGACTAAAGTCCGCTACGGCTCACCCGAGGTAGCGATTAAATTAAGTCTTAATAATGGCAGTGCCGAGGTCTATTTTCTCAAGCCTCAGCGGGCAATTGCCCCCGGCCAGGCAGTCGTATTCTATCAGGGCGAAACTGTCCTGGGTGGAGGTATAATAGAGGCTTCAGAACCAGCATAAAGGGAGGTAAGCCTAATAATTACCGAGCTGAGACCATCCTTTGTTGAAGAAAGAAAGCTTAAAGCTCTGGGTTACCGGTTTATCGCCGGTATTGATGAGGCTGGTCGTGGTTCACTGGCTGGTCCAGTGGTAGCCGCCGCCGTCATCGTGCCCTGCCAAATAAAAGCTGGTTGGCTAAAGCAGGTAAAAGACAGCAAGCTACTTACCCCGACTAAGCGCGAATACCTGTTTAACCACATTCATGAGATAGCCATCTCAGTAGGAGTGGGTGAAGTTTCTGATGAAATAGTAGATGCCCAGGGCATCGTCAAGGCAACAAAACTGGCGATGAAGCTGGCTATAGACCGGCTTTCACCACCACCTGAGTTCCTGCTGATAGACTATTTACTTCTGCGCGAGGTGCCATTACCTCAGAAGGGTATAGTTAATGGCGACTCACTGTGCTTCTCTATCGCCTGCGCCTCAATAATAGCCAAAGTGAGCCGGGACCGGCTGATGGTAGAACTGGACAGTAGCTACCCTGGCTATGGGTTGGCACAGCATAAAGGTTACTGTACGCAAGCGCATGTAGCCAATCTACGAAGACTGGGGCCATCACCGATTCATCGCCACTCATTCCACCCGGTCAAAGATATGGTCAGTCGGTGGCCATGAAACGCGGAGATATCGGTAAGCTGGGTGAAAAACTGGCCAAGGGCTTTCTTAAAAAACAGGGCTACCGTATCTTAGAGACTAACTACCGCTGTCCTGAAGGTGAAATTGATATCGTGGCCAAACACAAAGACTATCTTGTCTTTGTTGAGGTAAGAACCAAAACCAGCCTTAAGTTCGGTAGTCCTGAAGAGTCGGTTACCGGGGCCAAGAAGAAAAGACTGATAACTACCGCCTACTGCTACCGGCAAACTCATGACAATCTGCCGCAGTTATGGCGTATTGATTTTGTAGCGATACGATTGGACCAGAAGGGGAAGCTATCACATATTGAACTCATTGAAAATGCAGTGAACGAGACTTAAGCACCATTCAGCTTTACCCACAAGTTAAAGTTGTGCTAAAATTAGCCACTAAGATTACCGCTAAATAATATAATCATGGTCTTACCAAAGGCAACATCAAGGCAAACGCTGCGCATCGTTGATGCTAATCTGAACCGCATCGGCGAAGGTCTTCGCCTTCTTGAGGACATGGCTCGCCTGTTGCTAAACAACACTGCTCTAACTCAGCAGCTGAAAACCATGCGCCACCAGCTCATAACCGTTGACCAGACACTAAACCAACAACTTCTTCAGGCACGTAATTCAGAAGGCGATGTTGGCATCAATCTTGAGGCTCCACAGCCGGCAAGCAAGAGAGAGATGCCGGAAGTAGTTGTGGCCAATGCCAGAAGGGTTCAGCAATCGCTGAGGGTTATTGAGGAGCTGGCTAAGATACCAGGCATTAAACTAGACCCAGAGAAGTTCAAAAAGGCCAGATTTAATCTCTACACTATAGAGCGGGATTTGCTCTCAAGGATGCTGCGAAGGGATAAATTAGAACATATATTTGGGCTATGCGCAATTATTGATACCAAGTTCTTAAGAGGGCGCAGCCACCTTGAGGTAGCCGCCCAGGTAATTCAGGGTGGGGTCAGGACAGTCCAGCTACGCGATAAAATGCAGAGTAAGAGGGAGCTATTACCTATCGCCCAGCAGCTAAAGAGCCTGTGTAGTGAGCATGAAGTGCTTTTTATAGTAAATGACTACCTTGATTTAGCCCTAGCCGCTGATGCTGATGGTCTGCATCTGGGGCAGGATGACCTGCCGGTTAGGGTTGCCCGCCAACTGCTGCCACTAGATAAAATCCTAGGTTGTTCGGTAGCTAGTGCGAAGCAGGCTACCTCTGCTGAGTCCGCAGGAGTTGATTATATCGCTGTCGGTGCCATCTATCCGACCGAATCCAGAGAAGCAACCGAGGTAATCGGCCTGGAAGGCTTACGCCTAATTAAGAAGCAAGCAGGCTTGCCTCTGGTTGCCATCGGTGGTATTACTGCTGATAATGTGACTGAAGTTATAGCTTCCGGCGCTGATTCAGTAGCCGTAATCAGTGCCATAATGGAAGCTGAATCCCCAGAAGAAGCAGCTAGACAGATAGCAGATAAACTTGAGACGCAAGAGTGAGTAGCCTAATAAGTCTTGCGTCATAAGAATAGAAAGGAGACTATAGAGTGGAGCCAATAGCAATTGCGATTCTATCTGGTGTTTTAGGCCTGGCAGTAGCCGCCTTCATGGCCTACTATGTGCTCAAGCAATCTCAGGGCTCGGAGAGAATAAGGGAGGTATCAGCCGCCATTAAAGAGGGCGCCCTGGCTTTTTTGGGCCGGGAGTACCGGGTACTGGCTATATTTGTGGTAGCAGTAACCATCATCCTGGGGGTAGTGCCTGCTCTCGGCTGGTGGGTAGCCCTGGCCTTTGTCTTTGGTGCCGTTTGTTCCGGTCTGGCTGGCTTTGTTGGCATGAGCATTGCCATAAGAGCCAACTCCAGAACTGCTGCTGCTGTCCAGAAGAGCCTAAATCATGGGCTCAGGGTTTCTTTTCGCAGTGGTGCCGTAATGGGAATGTGTGTCGTCGGCATTGGCATCATCGGTTTAAGTATTCTCTATTTAGTCTTTGGTAATAACCCTGAATTCCTTACGATTATCCCCGGCTTTGGTTTTGGCGCCTCCTCGGTAGCCATATTTGCCCGGGTTGGTGGCGGTATCTACACCAAGGCGGCTGATACCGGGGCTGATATAGTGGGTAAGGTTGAGAAGGGAATTCCTGAGGATGACCCCAGAAATGCCGCCGTCATCGCCGATTTCGTGGGTGACAATGTCGGTGATGTCGCCGGCATGGGCGCTGACCTGTTTGAGTCCTACGTTGATTCAATTATTGCCACCATGACACTGGGAATGATAGCCGCCATCGCCGCTAAAAATCACCTGGGCATACTCTTGGTTCCTGACGAAGCTACCGCCTGGTTTCTACCTCTGTTGGTCGCCGCCGGCGGTATCATAGCCTCTATCATCGGCATCTTCTTGGTCAGGGTCGGGGAAAAGCTGGAGATGGGAGCACTATTAAATGCCCTGCGCCGGGGTACCTTCTCCGCCTCAATTCTGACTGCTATCTTCTCCTTTCTGGCGGTTTATTTTCTTAAAGCCGATATCGGCATCTTCTGGGCAATTCTGGTTGGTCTTTCGGCCGGTGTCCTGATTGGCGAAAGCACCAACTTCTTTACCTCCTATGCCTACAAGCCAACCCTGCGCATCTCAGAGGCATCCCAGACCGGCGCCGGAACAACCATTGTCAGCGGCTTTGCCAA
>DAOVGW010000017.1 GCA_030672225.1 Dehalococcoidales bacterium
AATATCTTCCCCTTCCCAGGGGGAAGGGGATAAAGGGGATGGGGTTACCTTATAAAAAATAAAACCTATATCATCTCTTGAGATTGCTTTGTCGCTGACGCTCCTCGCAAAGACATGAGGCTAGACTAAAGGGGATGGGGTTACCTTATAAAAACTAAAAAAATGGAAAAGGTGCTCTTTTGCTGGAGTGGCGGCAAGGATAGCGCTATTGCCCTTTACGAAATTCAGAAAAGTAAAAAGTACGAAGTAGTATCGCTACTAACCACAATAACAGAGGGTTACGACAGGATTAGTATGCATGGTGTTCGCCGGATTTTGGTTGAGCAGCAGGCAAAGTCGCTGGGTTTACCCATTGAAGAAGTATTTATCTCTAAGACCTCTTCCAATGAAGAATACGAGTCTAAGATGAGAGAAGTCCTTACCAGGTTCAAACAAGGCGGAGTCTCCTCGACAGTTTTCGGCGATGTCTTTCTGGAAGGGGTAAGGAAATACCGTGAGGATAACTTGTTAAAGCTGGGCATGAAGGGACTCTTCCCGATATGGGGCAGGAATACTGCTGAGCTTACCAGGACATTTATAGACCTGGGCTTTCAGGCTATAATCACCTGTGTTGATTCAAAGGTTCTGAATAAGGGATTTTTGGGCAGGGTGATTGATAAACATTTTTTAGATGAGCTTCCACCCAATGTTGACCCTGCCGGTGAAAATGGAGAGTTTCATTCTTTCGTATTTGATGGACCGATATTTGGGGAGAGGATTGCCTATACCTTGGGGAAACAAGTGTTAAGGGATTCATTTTACTTTTGTGATTTATTACCGGTAAAAATCTAAAGGGGAGTCTTAGGGGGCGAAGCCCCTCTTATATAACTACCGCCCCCTCTCCTTTGAAGGAGAGGGGGATACAGGGGGTGAGGTAGATTAAAAATCCTATTAAATTCGGCACCGATGGCTGGCGGGGGATTATCGCCCAGGATTTTACCTTTGATAATGTGAGTATCTGCGCCCAGGCGGTAGCTGACTATTTAAAACAAACGGGACTTGCCAGCCGCGGGCTGCTAGTCGGCTATGATACCCGCTTTGCCTCCGAGGACTTTGCCCAAGCCGCCGCCGAGGTGGTTGCCGCTAGCGGCATAAAGGTATACCTTTGCTCCAAGGCAACCCCGACACCAGTGGTGAGCTATGGCGTTAAAGCTCAAGGGGCAGGAGGAGCTATCGTTATAACTGCCAGCCACAACCCGCCCCAGTGGAATGGCTTCAAGTACAAATCCGAGACCGGTACCAGCGCTCCAACTGAAGCTATTGCTGCACTGGAGAAGAACATCACCCAAATCCTTGCCACCGGCAAGATAAACCAGATACCCTTGGCTTCAGCCCTGAAACAGGGGCTGGTCGAATACATTGACCTGGCACCAGCCTACCTGAAACAGATAACCAAGCTCATTGACCTCAGTGAGCTACGAAAAGCCAGGCTCAAGATAGTGGTTGACGCTATGTATGGGACTGGCACCGGCTACTTCGGAATGCTCTTAGGCGGTGGCTCAAGCGAGCTAATAGAGATAAATAGTGAGCGCAACCCTATTTTCCCAGGGATGAAACAGCCTGAGCCAATTGCCCAAAATTTAGCCAAGTTAAAAGCCAAGGTTAAAGAAGAGAAGGCCAGTGTTGGCATTGCTACTGATGGTGACGCTGACCGCCTTGGTATCATAGATGAAAAGGGGAACTTCCTGACCCAGCTTCAGGTCTTTGCCCTGCTCGCCCTTTATATGCTTGAAGTACGAGGGGAGCGAGGCGCCATCGTCAAAACACTCACCACCACCAGCATGCTCAACCGCCTGGGTGAAATATTTAATGTGCCGATTCGCGAGACACCGGTGGGCTTTAAGTACGTTGCCCCGATAATGCTAGAGAGAAACGCTCTCATTGGCGGGGAGGAGAGCGGTGGCTATGGCTTCCGTGGTCATATGCCGGAGCGTGATGGCATCCTGGCTGGGCTTTACTTCCTTGGCCTGATGGTTAAGACCGGCAAGACCCCATCCCAACTCCTTGAGCACCTGTTCAGCAAAGTGGGTCCCCATCACTACCAGCGTGTAGATATAGAGTTCCCTGAAGAGGAGCGCCAGAAGATAACCAGTCGCCTCAAGGATAGTTCTCCCCAGTCTCTTGATGGAGTGAAAGTGGTAAAAAGGGATACCTTCGACGGCTTCCGCTTTACCCTGGCCGACACCAGCTGGCTGCTCATCAGGTTTTCGGGAACTGAGCCGCTACTAAGAATCTATGCCGAAAGCGATAGCCCGGCCCGGGTAGAAAGGCTGCTTGAACTAGGCAAGGAATTAGCCGGGGTGTAAGGAGTAGCGTTGAGCACAGAAGATAGACTTCCCCAAAAAACAGAAAAGCCGTGGGGATACGAGCTACTGTTTGCCCGGACCCCGAAGTATGCCGGTAAGGTAATCTTTGTTAAAAAGGGACACCGGCTCAGCCTTCAATATCACAAAAAGAAGGACGAAAGTATGTATATATATAAAGGGAAGGTGCGGATAGAAATTGAAGGAAGTGATGGCCGCATGGTATCAACCATAGCTGAGCCCGGTTACAGTATAAGAATCCCTCCCTCAACCAAGCACCGCCTGGAGGCTATAGAGGACACCACCCTTCTTGAGGTATCCACCCCGGAACTGGAAGACGTGGTCAGAGTGGAAGATGACTACAGACGAGCCAAGTAGAGACTGCACGAGCCACTACCTGGCAATGCTATACGAAAGATTGCATAGCTTACAGCCTTTACCTCTTAGTATATTGAGGCGCTTTGCGGGCGCGTTTTAAGCCGGGCTTCTTTCTCTCTTTAATCCGCGAGTCCCGGGTGAGCAGTCCGTTCTGCCTGAGTGCCGGCCTGAGGTTCTCGTCTGCCTTTAGCAGGGCTCGGCTAATGCCGTGAGCAATAGCGTTACACTGTCCCGCTATACCGCCGCCGATTACCTTAATCACAGCGTTGTACCTGCCGACAGTATCGGTTGCCAGAAATGGCTGCATTATCGTCTGACGATGGGCAAGGCGGTTGAATACTTCATCATAGGGGGCATTATTTATAGTTATAGAGCCATCCCCAGGTAGTAGCCTTACCTTAGCCATCGCTGACTTACGCTTGCCTGTCCCGTAAAAATAGGTTTCCTTTGCCAAGATAGTCCCTCTCTAGTTTCCAGCCGGCGTGATGCCAGCTTTAGTCTGACTCAGATGAGGATGAGCATCACCGACATAGACCTTGAGCTTTTTCATCATGCTCTTCCTCAAGCGATTATTGGGTAACATTCCCCTGACGGCATGTTCAACCACCCAGGTGGGTTTGCTCTCAAGCATCTTCTCAAAGCTGGTGCTCTTAAGCCCGCCTGGATACCCTGAGTGCCTGTAATAGAGCTTCTGCTTCGCCTTATTACCGGTAACACGAACCTTATCAGCGTTGATAACGACGACAAAGTCACCGATATCCAGATGACGGCTGAACATTGGCTTATGCTTACCCATGAGCAGCTTAGCTACATCGGTGGCTATGTTGCCTAAAACTTTGTCCCTGGCATCAATAACATGCCATTCACGCTTAATCTCGGAAGCCTTAACACTATAGGTTTTCATTGCCATTTTCACCAAAATGGTTTTTATAATTTACTTTCATAAGGCACAGCCCACGGGCGGGAGCAGTTGCCCCTGCCAGAGCGGGCTTTTTCGCCTCTATTATACTATGAAACTCCCCAGCCGTCATCTTACCCAGACCAACTCTGACGAGAGCACCTACTGTGTTGCGCACTTGATGAGTCAAGAAGGAGTTAGCCACCATATTAAAAACAACCAGTTCTCCGTCCTTTTCCACTTTGGCCTGATATACTCTTCGCCATGTGCTCTTTAACTCCGCCCCCGCACCAGTGGCAAAAGAAGCAAAGTCATGCTCCCCGATTAGAGCCTGAGCCGCCCGATTCATGGCCAAAATATCTAGCTTCCCGGTAACCAGGTGGCAAAAGCCGGCTCTTATTGGAGACCGTACTGAGCTATTCAATATATAGTAGTTATACTCACGGCTGAGGGCATGGCGCCTAACATTAAAAGCATCACTAACTCGGTGCGCCGCCTTAACGGCAATATCCCTGGGTAAATAGTGGTTTAAACCACTGGCAAATGTCTGTGGTGTAAGTAATGACTTCATCCTGAAACTAATTACCTGCCCCAGGGCATGAACCCCGCTGTCGGTTCGGCTGGCAGCGAGCACCCTGACCCGCTCACCGGTAAGCTTAAGAAGCGCCTTCTCTATCCCACCCTGAATGGTAGGTAGATTTGCCTGTAGCTGGAATCCATAGTAGCCGCTGCCGTCGTACTCCATAATCAATGCCATCTTGGTGAGATTGCTTATCAACCTCACCCCCTGCATCCCACTCTCCTTCAAAGGAGACGGGAAAAGATTATTTTTGAAGGGGCTTTGCCCCTTCAATCTACCCCTAATAGATAACTTCTCCTTGGTAAATCCTATCATTCCACCAACTCAAGGCGAACCATAGCCGCCCCATCCCCCAAGCGGCGCCCAAGTTTTGTCAGCCGGGTATAGCCGCCTAGGCGTTCGGCAAATCTTGGAGCCAGGTCATCAAATACCTTGTTAACCACCTTCTTATCAAAAATGAAGGCTATCGCCTGGCGACGGGAGCTAAGCCCGCCTTCCTTGCCCAGGGTTATCATCTTTTCTGCCAGGCCGCGCACTTCCTTAGCCTTGGCCTCAGTAGTGGTAATCTTCTCATAGTCCAAAAGGTCGGTCACCAGGTTACGATACAGCGCCCGGCGGTGACTTGATGACCTGCCTAACCCTCTACCCGCTACCTTATGCCTCATTCTACCCTCACCTTGCCAAATAAAAGAATATAACCCATCCTCATCACGCTCACCATCAGATTGCCTTTGGGTAAGCTTCTTATGTCCTTTACTAATCTTCGGCTACATAGCCGACTTTTTCTTCTTTGATTTCCCCCGGCTGGGTTCCTGTTTCCTCTACTTCAGGAGAAAAAGACAACCCTATTGCCGTAAGACGTTCCTCTAACTCCTGGATTGATCTCTGACCGAAATTCCTTAGCGAAAGCAACTCCTTCTTCCCTCCACTGATAAGCTCGCCAACAGTAGTGATGCCGGCACGTCTTAAGCAATTCATTGCCCGCACTGACAGGTTTAGTTGTTCAACAGGCATATTGTATTTATCCTCAGGAATAGCGGCGCGAAGGGCTCTCCTCTCCTCATCTATGCGAGAAACCTGGCCATAATCAATAAACGGGGTCAATTGCTCAAGCAAAATACCAGCACTCTGAATAAGGGCACCTTCTGGTGATATAGAGCCGTCGGTCCACACTTCCAGATACAGCCGCTCCTGGCTGATCTCTTGGCCAACATGAATCGGCTCAATAGCAAAATTGACCTTTCGCACCGGTGTAAAAAGGGCATCCACCGGAATCGTCCCTACCGGTAGATCATCGCTGGACCCAGCCGTCCTGTAACCTGTACCCAGCTCAACATCAAATTCCACATAAAGTCTGGCTTCAGGCGAATCCAACGTGGCTAGATAAAGCTCAGGGTTAATAATCTCAAAGTCGGTTGATAGCTGAATGTCGGACGCATGAACCTGCCTCTCCCCTTCCACCTCAAGTACCAACTTCGCTGGTTGACTGGAAAGGGGTTTTAACCTCAATGCCTTAACATTGAGCAGAAACTCCATGGTGTCTTCTTTTACATAGGGAATGGGAGAGAACTCGTGAGAAAGCCCCTCAATCCGAACCTGGGTCACCGCTGCCCCGGGAAGATAAGCAAGCAGCACCCGCCGCATAACATTGCCCAGGGTGGTGCCAAGCCCACTCTCCAGGGGGGCAGCCAAAAAGCGCCCAAAGTTACCCTTGCTTTCAACGCACTCAATCTTAGGTATAGCTAGGTTAGGCAAAGTTCAACCTCCTTATCAACCAAGCTACCGCGAGTAATACTCAACAACAGCTGCCACCTCAAATTTAGTCTCAGTATCATCTGGGGTAGGTAACGATAAAACCCGACCAACAAGCTTCTCTTTATCCAGGCTCAACCAGCCGGGAAGGGTCTTACTCTCAATGCTCTGGGCCAGTTGCTTATAATACTCAGTTCCGGTACTCGCCTCACGCCAGCTAATGGCATCGTCCTCTTTGACCAGGCAGGAGGGTATGTCGGTCTTGCGCCCATTGAGTATGATATGCCCATGCTGAACTAGTTGGCGGGCTTGAGCTCGGGAGTCAGCGAAACCTAAACGATAGACCACATTATCAAGCCGCCTTTCTAAAAGAACCAGTAGATTTTCCCCGGTAATGCCCGGCAGCCTCTCTGCCTCAGCAAAAAACCGTCTAAATTGTCTTTCCAGGATGCCATAGCTATAGCGTATCTTTTGTTTTTCCCGAAGCTGCCCGCCGCGGTCAGAAAGACGGCGGCGGCGCTGTGGTGGCGGACCGGGAGGTTTTGGCCGCTTATCCAGCGTACACTTGGTGATACACTTACTACCCTTAAGCATCAACTTTTCGCCACTACGGCGACATAACCGGCAAACAGCTGCTGTATACCTTGCCATCTTTCCTAGACTCGCCTCCTTTTAGGTGGCCGACAGCCATTATGCGGGACAGCGGTCACATCCCTGATGCTGGTAATATAAAGGCCGGCACTCTGTAGCGAGCGAATGGCGGCCTCACGCCCACCACCCGGCCCCTTAACATAAACCTCTACCTGCCGCAAGCCATGCTCCATGGCCTTGCGGGCGGCGCCTTTGGCTGCCAGTTGCGCCGCATAGGGAGTGCCCTTACGTGAGCCCTTAAAGCCAACTGTCCCTGAGCTTGCCCAGGCAATAACACTGCCCTCAGGGTCGGTGAGGGTCACCAGGGTATTGTTAAAAGTGGCCTGGATGTAGGCTCTACCTGCCGGAATAGACTTACGTTCCCGCTTCTTTGCCTTGGTTCGTTTCTTCTGTGGCATTCACTACCCCCTAAATATAAACCTATTTCTTGGTCATGCCGCGCCTCTGTCCCCTACCGGCAACTGTCTTTCTGGCGCCACGTTTAGTACGAGCATTAGTTCGTGTTCGTTGCCCTCTAAGCGGCAGGTTGCGGCGATGTCTCAAACCGCGGTAACTACCAATGTCAATGAGGCGCTTAATGTTAAGGTTAACCTCTTTTCTAAGCCCACCCTCAACCTTAAGCTCCCGGTCAATAAGCTCACGAAGACGGTTAATTTCCTCATCAGTAAGTCTATCCACCCTGGTATCAGGGTCAATACCAGTCTGGGCTAGTAGCTTTTGACTCAAAGTAGAGCCAATACCATAGATATATTGCAGCGAAACCCAAACTGGCTTTTTCTTGGGTATGTCCACTCCGGCGATACGCGCCACTTGTGCCTCCTTAAGCTAGCCCTGCCTCTGCTTATGCTTGGGGTTAGGGCAGATGATTCTCACTACCCCCCGACGCTTGACTATCTTGCATTTTTCACATCTAACCTTAACTGAGGCTCTAACTTTCATTATAACTTCCCAACCCGTCTTGACCTAATCCTTACTTAAACCGATAGGTAATCCTACCACGACTGAGGTCATAGGGAGACAGCTGAACTAACACTCTGTCGCCAGGTAAGATTCTAATGTAGTGCACCCTCATCTTACCCGAAATATGAGCCAGTACTTTATGCCCGTTAGGCAACTCAACACGAAAGGTAGCACTAGGTAACGCCTCAACTACAACCCCCTCGACCTCAATAGCCTCCTTCTTAGGCAACAGTAAGCACCTCCGGCTCACCATCAGTAATCAAAATTGTGTGTTCAAAGTGTGCCGAAAGACTGCCATCAGCAGTGAGCACCACCCAGCGGTCACTGCCAAGCCGAGTACGCCAGCTACCAGCATTTACCATAGGTTCCAGGGCAAGGGTCATGCCCCTTTTTAGCTTCAGTCCTTCCCCCAGCCGACCAAAATTAGGCACCTGGGGCTCCTCGTGCATCTCCCGTCCAATGCCATGGCCAGTATATTCACGCACCACAGAAAAACCCCTTGACTCAGCATAATACTGAATGGCGGCTGAAATGTCTCCCAATCTTGCCCCGCAAAAAGCGGCGGCGATGCCAGCCTTCAGGGCGCCTTCAGTAGTTTTAACAAGCTTTCCTGCTTGGGGACTAATTTCCCCCACTGCCACCGTCACGGCAAAATCACCCTGAAAGCCATTATAAATTGCTCCCATGTCAAGAGATACGATATCGCCCTCATTTAAAACCCGCTCCCCCGGAATGCCGTGCACTATCTCATCATTTACTGAGACACAGAGACTTGCCGGAAATCCCCGGTATCCCTTGAAGGAGGCTTTAGCCCCCAGTTTTTCTAGTTCCTGAGCCGCCATAATATCCAGCTCCTTTGTTTTCATACCTGGTCTTAAGTGTAACTTAAGCATCTCCATTACCGCCGCCACAATCCTACCAGCTTGCCGCATGGCAGCAATCTCACGCTCAGACTTAATAATTATACTCATCCAGCTATAAGCTCTCTCCCCCGAAGGGCAGTAATTATTCTACTGCCCACCTCAGCTATGCTCCCCTCTCCAGCCACCTCCAGCAGTTTGCCTCCTTGAGTATAATAGTCAATAAGGGGGGCCGTCTCAGTAAAATATACCATAAGCCGCTTCCCAACCGTTTCGGCGGTATCATCAGGACGCCTCGTAAGCTCACCGCCGCACAGGTCACACCTATCCTGAACCCTGGGCGGAGAGCTTTGGCTATGGTAGGACGTCTGGCAGTTGCGGCAAACCCAACGCCCGCTCAAGCGCTTTATCAATTCCTCTTCAGAGACCTTGATGTATACCACCCAATCTATAGCCTTACTCTGCTGCGCCAGAGCCTTATCCAGTGCCTCAACCTGATTAAGATTTCTGGGAAAGCCGTCAAGGATTACCCCATTGTGGCAATCTGGTGCTGACACCCGTTCCAAAACCACCTGTATCGCTAGTTCATCAGCTACCAGAATCCCCTTCTCCATACAAGCCTTAATCTTAAGCCCCAATTCATTACCTCGCTCTATAGCTTGCCGCAACAGGTCACCGGAAGCAATATGCGCCAGCCCTAGCTCCCGAGCCACACTAGCTGCCTGGGTTCCCTTACCTGAGCCAGGGGCTCCCAGGAAAATAATATACATCCACTACTCCTATTTTATAAAGCCCTCATAGCGGCGCATGGTCAACTGCGCCTCCATCTGCTTCATAGTGTCCAGAACAACGCCGACCACAATAAGCATGCCGAAGCTAGAAAGCTGAATCATCTGAACATTGGTAATCTCACGAGCCATGAAGGGCATTATGGCCACCCCAGCCAAGAAAAGGGCGCCGGCCCAGGTAATATGGATAATGACACCATTAAGGTAACTAGCTGTCTGCTTGCCTGGCCTAATCCCAGGGACAAAACCCCCCTGTCGTTGTAAGACACCGGGCAGGTCCTGCTGTTGAAAAATCACCATGGTATAAAAGAAGGCAAAGGCAACTACCATGAAGAAAAAGAAGCCCCAGTAGAAGAAACCCATAGGCAGAGCAGCCTCAGGATTAAACAAATTCATAATGGCATTGGCAAAGTTAGGGTCCGCCCCAGCTGGATTAGCAAAGTAACTGGCGACCATGCCCGGGAACAGCACCAGCGCCATGGCAAAGATAAGGGGTATCATGCCGGCAGTGTTTACCCTAAGTGGAATATAGGTCGAGCCTGATTGCCGATACATACGGCCGCTGCGGAAGACACTTTTGGCATACTGAACCGGAATACGGCGGTGGGCTTCAGTAAAGATGACTATGACTACCGTAGTGGCCAAGCCTATGAGAATAAAGAAAATCAAACCCCACCCCTGATCCTGCGCCAAAGTCAGACGGCCCTGGCCGATCATTTCAAATAAGCCGGCCACGATGCCAGCAAAGATTATAATAGATATGCCATTACCGATACCATACTGGGTAATCAGCTCCCCCAGCCAGACCAGGAACATAGTGCCGGCTACTATCGCCAGAACCATAGCCACGGTTGGCAGCGTGTCAGTACTGACAACCGCCCCCTGACTCCGGAGAAGCATTATCTGTCCATAACCACCAAGCCCAGCCATAGGCACTGTGAGCCAGTGGGTAATCATGTTTATCTTGTTCCTGCCAGCATCTCCCTCCCGGGCAAGGGCTTGCAGGCGCGGGATAACGGGCGTCATTAGCTGCATAACAATGGTAGATGTTATATAGGGATAAACGCCCAGTGCCACCACGGAAAAGTTTCTCATGGCACCGCCACTGAAGAAATCAAACATGCCCAGCATGGCGTTAGCCTCGAATAAATCCGCCAATGCCCCTAGATTCACCCCGGGCAGGGTCACGTGAGCCACCAGACGAAATACCACCAGAATACCGAAGACAATAAGAATTCGGCGCCTTAAGTCGGGCAGACTGAAGGCATCGAGCATCGCCTGCAACAATCGCGGCCTAGTCTGCCTTGACGGCATCGCCAACCTCCTCCGCTTTGCCACCGGCGGCTTCTATTTTGGCTTTTGCTGCCGCCGAGAATTTGTTCACCCTGACCACAAGGGGACGATTAAGACTACCATCAGACAGAATCTTGATTGGAAACCGTAACGATTTCACCACTCCAGCAGCCACAAGGCTCTCTGGTGTTACCTCACTGCCAGCCTCAAACATGTTAAGCCTGGCTATATTGACGACACTGTACTCTGTCCTGAAGATATTAGTAAAGCCGCGCTTTCGGGGCACGCGCTTGATTAAAGGCAGCTGCCCACCTTCAAAGCCAGGCCGAATCCTGTAGCCAGAACGAGATTTCTGCCCCCCACTACCCCTACCGGAATAGGTACCGTGGCCACTGCCATTGCCACGACCCACCCGCTTCCTGTTTTTTCTGGAGCCAGGAGCCGGGGCCAGTTCATCTTGCCTCACAAGCTTGCTTCCTCCACTTTAACTAAATGTCTCACCTTAATAATCATACCCCGAATTGAGGGCAAATCATCATGGATGACACTCTGGTTTAGCCGTTTAAAACCGAGAGCCCTAAGGGTTCTCCTCTGGTCATCAGCATAGCCAATAGCACTTTTAACCCAGGTGATACGGAGCCTAGCCACCAGTTACCGCCTCCTGCCCTTTTGGGGCTCCTTTGCGCCTGGCTAACTCTGCCTTTGGGTCCCTGAGCTGGCTTAGTGCCAGTATCGTTGCCTTAGCCACGTTAACCTTATTTGAGCTACCCAATGACTTGGTAAGAATATCCTTAATCCCAACAGCCTCAACCACAGCCCGAACGCTACCACCAGCAATAAGGCCTGTACCCGGTGACGCCGGCTTTAAGAGAACCTTGGCGGCTCCTAACTTAACCAGTATCTCATGAGGAATGGTATTGCCCGCCAGGCGCACTTTAATCAAATTCTTCTTGGCAATAGTGCTCGCCTTACTAATGGCCAGGGGCACCTCATTAGCCTTGCCAACCCCAACGCCGACGTGACCATTGCCGTCACCGGCCACCATTAGGACACTGAAACTGAGGCGCTTACCTCCCTTAACCACCTTGGAGACGCGATTGATATAGACCAGCTTATCATTCAAGCTAAGTTCGGTCGGGTCTATCTTGTTTATTGGCCGCTTTACCACCTTAAAACCATCCCTTTTAGAATTTAAGTCCACCCTCACGGGCGGCCTCAGCCAGGGCTTTAACCCGGCCATGATATTTATAGCCACCACGGTCAAAAACCACCTGTGTTATCCCCATACTCAAGGCTCTCTTGGCTAGTAAAGAACCAACCAGATCAGCCTGAGCTGACTTGTTCTTGCTCACGATCTCACCCTTTATCTCCGGCTCAATAGTTGAGGCAGAGGCCAGTGTGTGACTTCGCTCATCGTCAATAACCTGGGCATAAATATGGTTCAGGCTACGGAAGACGCACAAACGAGGCCTTACAGCTATGCCCTCTACCTTAGCTCTGACTCTGGCATGTCTTCCATAGCGTGCCGCTCTCGGTCCATCCTTGCCCATTACATACTCTCTCCGATAGCCTTGCCTGCCTTGCCCGGCTTAAGGTGAACTACCTCACCGACGTATCTAATACCCTTACCTTTATAAGCATCAGGGGGACGAATAGCCCTAATTTCAGCGGCCATCTGTCCAACTGCTTCTTTTGAAATCCCGCTAACCTTGATGTGATTTGCCCCTTCCACATCCAGGGAAACACCTGGTAATGGCAATACCTCTACCAGATGCGAGTAGCCAACCCGAATTATCAGCTTATCCCCTGCCTTTTCCACCCGATAACCAACCCCCACTATCTCAAGGCTTTTCTCAAAACCTTTGGTCACTCCGGCCACCATGTTAGCCAGAAGGCTCCGTGTCAGCCCGTGCAGGGAGCAGTGCAGCTTGCTATCACTGGGTCGCGATACTGTAAGGACATCACTCTCCAGGGTTATAGATATATCCGGGTTAAAACGACGATGGAGCTCCCCCTTGGGCCCGGTTACAGTAACCCCACCCTCTTCAATAGCCACCATTACCCCCGGTGGCACAGTTATTGGCATTCGCCCTACCCGAGACATATATAAAACCTCAAGACTTGCTTACCAGACATAGCACAAAAGCTCACCGCCAACCCCCTGACGCCAGGCTTTCTGACCAGTCATCACTCCTTTGGCGGTAGACACAATAGCAATACCAAGACCCCCATAAACACGAGGCATCTCCTTCCGCGGCACATATATCCTCAGCCCTGGTTTGCTTATCCGCTTCAAGCCCAAGATAAGCGGCTGGTTTTCCTCATCATACCTAAGAGCAATTTTAATCTGCCGGTGCGGTCGGCTACCGACTACTTCATAGTCAGCAATAAAACCCTCTTGCTTAAGAATTTTGGCAATATAAAGCTTCATCCGCGAGGACGGAACTAGCACCGAACCATGCCTGGCCATAATAGCGTTGCGTATCCGGGTCAACATATCAGCTATTGGGTCAGAGACGCTCATCTTCTACTCCCTAAGTCTATAGTTACCAACTTGATTTTCTCACGCCTGGAATCTGCCCGGCAAGAGCCAGCCCCCGAAAACAAATACGACACAGGCCAAAGGGGCGCATATAGGCACGAGGCCGACCACACAGATAACAGCGATTACGCTGCTTTACCCTATATTTAGCTGGGCGCAGCGACTTTATGATTTTTGATTTCTTAGCCACCTTTACCTCAATCCTTACTGAAAGGCATACCTAACAGCTTTAGTAGTTCTCTGCCTTCCTCATCCCTTCGAGCGGTAGTAACAACCGAAACTTCCAGCCCCCTAGGCTTATCTATCTTGTCATAATCTATCTCGGGAAAGACGGTCTGCTCCTTAAGACCCAGGGTATAGTTACCCTGGCCATCAAAGGAGTCTGGGGAAACCCCCTGAAACTCCCGTATCCGCGGCAGGATGATGTTCATCAGCTTAAAAAGAAACTCATACATGCGCTCCCCCCGCAGAGTTACCTTTAGGCCGATAGGCATCCCGGTCCTCAGGTGAAAGGCAGCGATTGACTTCCTGGCCCGGGTAGTCACCGGGTGCTGCCCGGAAATAGCTGCCAAATCGCTCTGGGCTGCCTCCAGAGCCTTGGCATTTTGAATTGCCTCGCCGACACCAATATTGAGCACCACCTTTTCCAGACGCGGCACCCGCATCATGTTCTTATAGCCATAAAGCTCCATCATGGCCGGGACAACCTCTTTTCTATATCGTTCCTTTAAGGCGGACATTTAATCAATTACCTCACGGCAAGATTTGCAAAAGCGAACTTTTTTACCGCCCTCCAAAAAGCGAAAGCCAACCCACGTCGGACGGTTACACTTATTGCACACCAGCATAAGGTTTGACACATGGATTGGCGCCTCACGCTCTATTATGCCAGCCTGTCTAACCTGACCGGTTGCCCGGGCGTGCCTTTTAATAAAGTTGACACCATCAACGAGTAGCCGTTCATCCTTGGGGGAGGAAAGTCGGACCTTGCCCTTCTTACCCCTATCCTTGCCGGCGATAACCAACACAGTATCGTTCTTTCTAATCTTCATAGCTGCTAAAAGTACCCTAAAAGACCTAGGTTAGTCGGGTTTTGCCTTCCCCTCCATTAACCGGTTATACTTTTCCTCCCCGATGCACTCCTTGGCATGTTGGCACCACTCTATACAGGAAGGAACATCCTCTCTAAAGACTGTGGCGCCACATCTGGTGCATTTAGCCCTTAGCTCATCACTCCACATCTCCACTTCCTCCCCGCACTCGGGGCATTTTTTTAAAGAAGGGATAGGAGTTCTAATATTCCCGCTTCCCGGGCATTTATCCAGCACCTTTACTTGCCACCTCTTTCAATATTTCGCCCTTTATCCCAACTACTATACTCTCACAAGGAAGAGCCTTACCACTTTTTCTTAAAGCCTCCTGGGCAATTGAAATAAGTCCGTAACAGCAGGGAACTTCCATATGAAGAATTTTTAGACTTTTAATGTCCGAACTTTCCAATATCTGGGCAACCTTAGCCACATAAGCATCAAGGCCGTCTAATTTAGGGCAACCGATAGCGATGGCTCCCTCTCTTAGAAAATCAGCATGAAAGTTGGCGTAGGCGAACGGGACACAATCAGCGACTAACACTAAATCCGCATTCTTAAAATATGGAGCTCCTGGTGGCACCAGATGGAGCTGTATCGGCCACTGGCGAAGCTCAGAGTTAATACTTGCCTTTTCCTCCACCGCCTCTTTCTTTTCCCAATGCAGCATCCGGGCAGAAGGACAAGAGGTTAACCCGGCATGAGAATGGTGCTTGGGAAGTTCATCGGCGTGTGCCTTTAGATGAGCCAGGTGCTTTTCCAAGAGTTCGGGCGATTCCTCCTTAATATGAGTGATTACTCCCTCTTCGTCATACTCCTCAACTTCTACTTCGGTAATAGTCAGCGCCCCCTGGGGGCAGTCGCCAAGACAGGCGCCCAGTCCATCGCAGAAACTCTCTTTTACCAGTTTTGCCTTCCCCTGAACTATCTGGAGGGCTCCCTCAGGGCAGGAGGGAATACAAAGCCCACAGCCGTCACATTTCTCTTCATCTATCTTAATAATTTCTCTTTTTATCTTTGCCATTTATTCATCCCGTCTCATAAGACTTCAGGTGCCAGCGATATAATCTTGGTGAAATTCTTCTCCCTCAACTCTCTGGCTACCGGTCCGAATATTCGAGTCCCCTTAGGGTTATTCTTATCGGTCAAAATCACGGCAGCATTGTCGTCAAACTTAATATAAGAGCCATCCGGGCGCCTATATGGTCGGGCACAGCGAACGATAACCGCCCGTACCACCTCCCCCTTCTTGACCACCGCCTCCGGGGTCGCCTTCTTTACCGAAGCCACAATAGTATCGCCAACCTTGGCAAACCTCTTCCTGGTGCCACCCAATACATTAATGCACATAAGCTGCCTGACACCGGTGTTATCTGCTGCCTTAAGTCTGGTATAGGTTTGTATCATTCTAGTTTACCCAAAAGCAAAACTTCAGGTTATTTCCTGAGGTTTAACCTCTATTACCTCTCCCTTGGTTATTACCTCAGCTACCCGCCACCGCTTCTGCCCTGAGAGGGGGCGAGTCTCTATAATCCTTACCCTGTCTCCCAGCTTGCACTTGTTATTTTCATCATGAGCTTTATATCTAACCACTCGTTTAAAAGTCTTTCTATAGAGTGGATGGCGCTTGGCTGTTTCCACGGCGACAACCACAGTTTTATCCATCTTGTTACTGACCACGTAGCCAATATTGGTTTTACGTTTAATCTGCATAACTTAAGACCTATACCCCTATGCCTAACTCTCTTTCTCGTACTATCGTCTTTAAGCGGGCAATATCCTTTTTAAGCCTCGGAATCTCACGGTGGTTTTTCAACTGCTTGGTGGCCGCCTGAAAACGGAGTTCAAGAAGCTCCTTATGAGCCGCCTCCAGTCTCTCTTTGAGTTCCTCATCACCAAGAGCCCTGATTTCCTTAGTTTTCAACTGGAGTAAGCTCCTTCTTTACTTAAATTACTACCAGCAGCTATGCCGCTTTCCCTAACTACAAATTTAGTATCACAAGGTAATTTATGCGAAGCCAGACGCATCGCCTCCTTAGCTAACTCATGGCTGACGCCACCTAATTCAAACAGGATTCTTCCCCGCCTGGCCACAGCCACCCAATGGTCAGGGGCTCCCTTGCCACTACCCATCCTGGTTTCCGCCGCCTTCTTGGTCACCGGCTTATCAGGGAAAACTCGTATCCACACCTGACCGCCGCGACGAATATGGTGAGTAATAGCTCGCCGTGCCGCCTCAATCTGTCGGCTAGTAAGCCAGACTGTCTCTATCGCTTGCAGTCCAAAGTCACCGAAGACAACCGTAGCCCCTACCTGGGCTTTACCCCGACGGTGTCCTTTATGACTCTTTCTGTATTTCACCCGTTTTGGCTGTAGCATTCGTCTCCTCTTTCTCTTCAGCCGCCGGGGGCTTGGCCACCCTTGTTCTTTTTGCCTTTGGTTTAGCCGGTTTCTCTTCGGCTACTGCTTCAACAGTCGCCGCCTCAGCCGGTTTTGCTTCCGCCTCTTCAGCCGCCGGGGGTGCTACTTTAGTGACCGCGCTGGCTGCTGCCTCAGCAGGTACTTCTTCCTCAGCCGCTACCTCCTTAAGCTCCGGAAGAATCTCACCTCTATTTATCCACACCTTGATACCAATCCGACCCAGAGTGGTACGCGCCTCTGTAAAGCCATAATCAATATCAGCCCGCAGCGTGTGTAGCGGCACCTGCCCCCGATGCATCATCTCACGGCGAGCTATCTCAGTGCCACCCAATCTACCGGAACAACTGATTTTCATTCCCTTAGCCCCGGCCTGCATAGTGCGGAAAAGCGCTTGTTTTAGGGCTCTTCGGTAAGCAACACGACGCTGAATTTGCTCAGCCACCGTCCTGGCTACCAGATAAGCATCAAGCTCGGGCTGTCGAATCTCCTGGATATTAAGTTGTACCCTCTTGCCAAGGAGGTCCTCAAGGTAACGCCGCATTTCATCAACTCGCTGCCCTCCCCGGCCGATAACAATACCCGGCCGGGCAGTATATATAGTTACTGACACCTTGTTCGCCTGTCGCTCAATCTCCACCAGAGAGATACCAGTGTCAGTGTACTTGGACTGAATAGCCTTCCTGAGCTCCATGTCCTCATGCAGAAACTGGGCATAATGCTTATCGGCATGCCACTTGGCTTGCCAATCACGTATGGTGCCAATTCTAAATCCAAACGGGTGAACCTTGCGTCCCATTAAGCCTCCTGCTCGGCAACAATAACTGTGATATGGCTAGAACGCTTGAGGATACGCCTCGCTCGCCCCCTAGCCGCCGGACGAAACCTCTTCAGAGTCGGTGCCTCATCAACAAAGATACCGACCACTCTTAAGTCCGAAGGTGTCATCTGAAAATTGTTCTCCGCATTGGCCACCGCTGATTTCACCACCTTAGCTACCACCCTAGCCAATGGTGATGGCGCAAACTGGAGCATGACTAGCGCTTCACTGACCCCTTTGCCCCGCACCATATCGGCCAGCGGGCGCACCTTACGAGCTGATACTCCGGTGTCTTTAGCTCTCGACTTAACCTGCATTTTACTTTCCTAACCAAGTAATCAAAAAAAGCTGCTTTTACTTCTTTACCGACTAATCCGCTCTGCCTTAGTAACATGACCCCTAAAGGTCCTGGTCACGGCAAACTCACCCAGTTTATGACCTACCATATTTTCAGTAATAAAGATAGGCACATGCCTCCTGCCATCATGGACTCCAATATTAAGCCCCACCATCTCCGGCAAGATGGTAGATGAACGTGCCCAGGTCTTTATCACCACCTTCTGCCCGGAGCGACGAACCTTCTCCACCTTTTTCATTAGTTTGGTATCAACAGCTGGTCCCTTTTTAATTGACCTTGACATTTTAGCTACTTACCCCGCCGTTTAACAATCATTTTGTCCGAAGCCTTAGGCCTTCGGGTTCTATAACCCAGGGCAGGCTTCCCCCACGGTGTTTTAGGACCCGGCATGCCTATTGGTGACCTACCTTCACCACCACCGTGAGGATGGTCACGCGGGCTCATAGCCGAACCCCTCACCGCTGGTCGCCAACCTAACCAGTGCCTGCGACCAGCCTTGCCCAGCTTAATGTTCTGATGGTCAACATTGCTTGCTTGACCGATAGTAGCCATACAGTTACTACGAATGCGCCGCACCTCACCGGATGGCAACCGGATAAGGGCATAGCCGCCCTCTTTGTCCATTAGTTGCGCCGCGGTCCCGGCACTCCGCACCAACTGCCCCCCCCTACCCGGTGCTAACTCAATGTTATAAATTTGGGTGCCGCTGGGCATTAGCTTTAAGGGCAAGGTATTGCCCGGTTTCAGTTCAGCATCCTCACCCGATTTTATTGTATCCCCGACCTTAAGCCCCAAGGGAGCCAAGATGTAGCGCTTATCACCATCAGCATAGTAAATAAGAGCGATGCGTGCCGAACGGTTGGGGTCATATTCAACAGCCGCCACCCTGCCGGGAACACCAAGCTTATCCCGCTTAAAGTCAATGATGCGAAACCGGCGCTTGGCACCACCACCCCGGTGGCGGACAGTTATCCTCCCTTGACTATTACGCCCCGCCTTCTTCTTAAGTGGCCGGAGCAGAGACTTCTCTGGCTTACTTTTGGTTATCTCCTCAAAAGTAGAGCCGCTCATACCCCGCCTGCCGGGGGAAGTTGGCCGATACACTTTTAGTGCCATTTCTTAATATAATCTCCTTAATTTTTGGCGGCAATTGCTCTCAAAAGCAATGCTAATAAACCCAGTCTTATTAAAGCTGGTGAGATTATCTATTAACCTTACCCCTTTTCGTTATTAAACCCCTTCAAAGAGTTCTATTTTGTCCCCTGATTTCAGGGTAACAATCGCTTTCTTCCAGGATGGACTTAACACCTGTCGCCTGCCGACACGGTGCTGCTTGCCAGGTACCGTCATCATATTAACTGCGGCCACCTTAACCTTAAAGGCGGCTTCAACAGCCTCTCTAACCTGTTGCTTGTTAGCCTCCCGAGCTACCTCAAAGGCATACTTACCTTGGCCTTGGAGCAAGGTGTTCTTCTCGGTTATCAATGGGAAACGCAATACTTCATAGCGATGCACTGCTCTCCCCCTTATTAACCAACCTTTTGCCCCATAGCTGCTCTACCTGGCGCACCGCCGCCTCGGTCATGAGCAGCATCTTGCAGGAAAGGAGGTCAACCACATTAAGTAGCCTGGCGGGTGTTGTTTTAACCCCGACCAGATTACGAGCCGATTTAACCACTTTTTCTTCAGGCTGGCTGGTGGTAATCAGGGCTGAACTACTACTCATCCCTAGCGCGGCAAGAATTTTTACCATCTCTTTAGTCTTGGGCTCATCCAGCTCTAACCTCTCCAAGACCACTAACTCTTTGTCCCCAGCCTTGGCTGACAGGATACTCCTTAGGGCCAGCCGGCGCATCTTCTTGGGCATTTCTTGCCGGTAGCTCCTGGGTTTAGGCCCAAAGGCAACTCCACCGCCACGGCGTAGTGGCGAGCGGCGGCTGCCGGCTCGGGCTTGACCGGTTCCTTTCTGCCGAAATAGCTTCTGATGACTACCAGAAGCCTCACCGCGAGTCTGGGTATTAGCCGTCCCCTGACGAGCATTTGCCAGTTGCCTCACCATTGCCTGGTGCACCACTGCCTGATTAAAGGGCACAGCAAAGACATCATCACTTATCTCAATATGCTTCACCACTTCACCGGCCATGCTATAAACTGGAACCTTCAACTTCCTTACTTCTCCCCGCTAGACTTTCTTATCAGTAATGGTCCATCCTTGGCACCGGGTGCCGCCCCCTTAACCACCAGCAGATTACGGGCCGGGTCAGCTTCAAGCACCTCCAGATGGCGCACAGTCACCCTGCTGCTGCCCATATGTCCGGGCATATGTTTACCTTTTAACACCCGACCAGGAGAAGTGCCCGCCCCTATAGAACCCGGGGCACGATGCCGGTCAGATTGCCCGTGTGTCTTGGGGCCGCCAGCAAAGCCATAACGCTTAACTACACCGGCAAAACCCCTACCTTTTGATACCCCGGTAATATCAACCAAATCACCAGCCTTAAATAGACCAACATCAACCTTGTCTCCTACCTTAATGTCACCCGTATCAGCCAGTCTGAATTCCCTGAGATACTTAAAATTTCCCGGCCCTTTAAGGGGCTCCTGTTCGGCAGACTCCAGCCTTTTAGTTTCACCAAAGCCAAGCTGAGCAGCGCTATAGCCCTCTTTAGCTGCCGTTTTTAGCTGTATCACAGTACACGGGCCAGCCTCAATAACGGTGGCTGCCTCAGCCAAGCCGTTATCTCTAAATACCTGGGTCATTCCTATCTTTTTGCCAATAAGCCCATTAATCATACTACCTGGCTCCACTTATAGTTTAATATCTATGCTAACCCCTGACGGCAGACTGAGACTGGTCAGTGCGTCTATTGTTATAGAGGTTGTCTCCACGATGTCTATAAGCCGCTTATGGGTCCGAATTTCAAACTGTTCCTGCGAGTCTTTATCGATAAAAGGTGAGCGGATGACACTGAACTTCTTGATACGAGTCGGCAAGGGCACCGGTCCAACAACTACAGCACCGGTCCTCTCCAGCGCCTCTACAATCTGCTGGGCCGACTGGTCAAGTATCTTATGATCAAAGCTCTTTAGTTTAATACGAATCTTCTGTTTTGGCATAGAGAAACCCCTCGGAATCTTAATTAACTACCGAATTCATCTCATTAACCATAACCTCTAAGCGTGCCACGAGCGCTTTTTAATTTCCTTGTTCTAGACTAGCTAGGCGCAACTGTACCTCTAATCTGGTCAGCTAGTGCAGCTGGCATCTCCTGATACTGGTAAAACTCCATGGAATGTGTTGCCCTGCCCTGAGTTAGTGACCTGAGAGTGGTGGCGTAGCCGAAGGTCTCAGACAAGGGCACCAAGCAACGAACAGCGGAAGTGTCACCACGCGTCTCAATAGATTCTATATGACCCCTTCTTGATGTGAAGTCGCCAATTAGCTCACCAAGAAACTGTCCCGGGGTAACCACTTCCAACCTCATTACCGGCTCTAGGATGATAGGATTAGCTTTGCTGACACCTTTCTTTAGCGCCATTGAGCCAGCCATCTTAAAGGCTATCTCTGAAGAGTCAACCTCATGATAGCTACCATCATAAAGGTTTACTTTAATATCAACTAACGGGTGGCCGCTGGCTACGCCGGTCTCCATCGCCTCTTTAATACCTGCCTCAGCAGCTCGAATAAACGGCTTGGACAGAACACCACCCCTAATGCGGTCTACAAATTGAAAGCCGCCGCCACGCTCTAAAGGCTCAATCTCAAGCCAGACGTGACCATACTGGCCACGCCCCCCGGTTTGTCGCACAAATCTTCCCTCAGCTTTAACCGCAGTACCAATGGTCTCCTTATAGGCAACCCGTGGCTTACCCACCTTGGCCATCACCCTATATTCACTAAGTAGTCTACTGACTATAACCTCAAGGTGAAGCTCCCCCATACCAGAGATAACCGTCTGCCCGGTCTCTTCGTTGTAGGAAACTTTAAATGTTGGGTCCTCCTCAGCCAGCTTCCCTAGGGCTTCTGCCATCCGGTCCTGGTCGGCTCTGGTTTTGGGCTCAATGGCGATAAATATCACCGGTTCTGGGAAGCGAATCGATTCTAAGATAACCGGTTGGGTAACAGTACACAAGGTATCGCCAGTAAAGGTATTCTTAAGACCCAGTGCGGCTACGATACCCCCGGTATCGGCCTCGCTTACCTCCTGGCGACGGTTGGCGTGCATTAGGAGTAGCCGCCCGATGCGCTCTCTCTTACCCCGAGCCGAGTTAAATACCTGCGCTCCCGCTCTTACCCTACC
>DAOVGW010000064.1 GCA_030672225.1 Dehalococcoidales bacterium
GTGGTAGATTTCCTAAAAGCACGGGAGAAGTTCCAGTCCCTGGGAGCACGCATTCCCAAAGGCATGCTTCTCATAGGACCGCCGGGCACCGGCAAGACGTTGCTGGCTCGGGCAATAGCTGGTGAAGCCGGGGTGCCTTTCTTCTCTATCAGTGGTAGCGAATTTGTGGAGATGTTTGTTGGCGTCGGTGCCTCAAGGGTGCGTGACCTCTTTGACCAGGCCAAACGCAATGCGCCGTGCATCATCTTTATTGATGAAATTGACGCCGTCGGTCGTCACCGGGGCGCCGGGCTGGGTGGCGGTCATGATGAGCGGGAGCAAACTTTAAACCAGATTCTGGTAGAGATGGATGGCTTTGACACCAACACCAGCGTCATTGTTCTCGCCGCTACCAACCGACCAGATATTCTTGACGAGGCGCTGCTGCGCCCGGGGCGCTTTGACCGGCGAATAATCCTTGACCGACCCGATATTAACGGCCGAACCGCTATTCTTAAGATTCATGCCAAAGGTAAGCCTTTAGCTAAGTCAGTTAGCCTGGAAGCGATAGCCAAACAGACGGTTGGTTTTAGTGGTGCTGACCTGGCCAACCTGGTCAATGAAGCCGCCATTCTGTCTGCCAGACGCGATAAGAAAGCTATAGAGATGCCGGAGTTTGAGGAATCTATAGACCGGGTAATTGCTGGCCCAGAAAGAAAGAGCCGCCGGGTAAGTCCCAGGGAAAAGGAGATTACTGCCTACCACGAGGTCGGCCATGCCCTTGTCGCCAAACTGCTGCCCGATGCCGACCCGGTGCATAAAATATCCATAGTGGCTCGTGGCATGAGCCTCGGCCACACCCGCCAGCTACCCACTGAAGACCGCTACCTGCTAACTCGCTCCCAGTTCAAGGCCATACTAGCCACCTTACTGGGCGGTCAAACTGCTGAGGCCCTGGTCTTTGACGAACTAACCACCGGGGCTGCTGATGATATCAAACGGGCAACCGATCTTGCCCATAAGATGGTAACCGAATATGGCATGAGCGATAGACTGGGACCCAGGACATTTGGCAACAAGCAGGGGATGGTCTTCCTCGGCCGTGAAATCACCGAGCAACGGGACTATGGCGACAAAATGGCTGACCTGATTGATGAGGAGGTTCATAATATCATTAGCCAGGCTTATGAAACCGCCAAGAATATTCTAATTGAAAATAAGCCGAAACTAACCTATATGGCGGAAAGGCTCATCACTCTGGAAACCCTTGAGGGCGAAGAGCTTGAGGCAATGTTTTCCGAACCTGTGCCCGTAACACCACCGGAAGCGGTAGCAACATCTGCCCCGGCAGCGGCAAAGGCTTCTACCAAAACCAAGCCTAGACCTGAGAAAGCTCCGGGCATACTCCACCACCCAAAGCAAGCTCCGGCTACATCCTAGAGATAGGTCAAGATACCCAATATAGAAGTCAACCCCCCCCCATAGGAAGGACAACCCCTAGAAGCAGCGAGTGCGATATCCGGTGATAGAAATTACAAAAGAGCCCATTTCCTCGAACTTGTGGTTAATAGGGCCAAAGCTGAGAGTAGCAGTTGTGTCGTTTACTTTTTTCTTTTGACCACATACTCCGTCAATGCCAGTAAGGCCTGGCGGCTTGGTTTGTCTGGCAACCGGTCAAGGCCTTGGCATGCCCGGGCGCAATAATCTGAGGCAACCCGGTAGCATTGGCCAATGATTTCTGAGTTCCTAACCAATTCTATCGCCTTCTTTATATTCTCCTGCCTATCACCCTCGTTCTGAAATAGCCTCTTTATCGGGTTATCCCGAGGATAACGCTCCAAAAGCATAAGTGACGGCAGGGTAATGGTGCCCTGGGCTAAATCTGAGCCTACTGGCTTGCCCATTTCCTCCTCAGTACCAACAAAATCAAGAGCATCATCTACTATCTGAAAGGCAATGCCAAGGTTAGAACCGTACTCCTTTAGGATTTGGGCTGACTCCTCTGGAGCCTGACTCAAGACAGCCCCTGACTCGGCAGCCATAGCGAACAGGGAAGCGGTTTTGCCAGTAATCCGCTGCAAGTACTGGTCAAAGGTCTGCTCAAGCTTAAAGGCTGAAAAAGACTGATTTAACTCTCCACTAGAGATAGTCTCAAGGGTTTGAGCAAAGAGCCGTACCACCCGCAGATTCCCGGTAGCCGCAGCAGATTCTCCAGCCTTGGCAAACAGGTAGTCGCCTAAAAGGATGGCTTTATCTGCCCCCCAAACTTCATTGATTGTTGGTCGCCCGCGGCGGACACTAGCCTTGTCAATGGCATCATCATGAACCAGTGTGGCAATGTGCAACAGCTCACTGGCGGTGGCCATCGGCAAAAGCTTTTGCAGGTTATAATTATAGAACTTGCCGGCCAACAGGGTAAGAGCCGGGCGAACTATCTTGCCGGTAACTAGAACCTGACCCAACATCCTGTGGAGTTCAGGAAAGGTATTGTCCTGGCTACTAATGAGAAGTCTAAATTGCTCCTCTATCTTGGCCAAACCTTCCTCAACCGACTCATAAATCGTGCTTAGCTGCAAGCTCTTCTCCTTCAACCGAAATTAGGCCAAGCCATCAGCCCAGACGGCTGGTTTCTTCGGCAACTAACCCTTCATCCAGCTTAGAAAACAGGGGCTCAGGGGGCAGCAGTTTTTGCCCCTGTGGTGGCACACGCAGTTGCCAACCATCCTCTTCCACATTGCCCTCAAAACCAAGATACTCATGAAGCCTTTGCGAGCTAAATGGTAGAAAGGGGTACAGCATCATCCTCAGGTCGGAAATTACACAAAGAGCCACATACAGTGAGTTGGCTGCCGCTTGCCGGTCATCTCTAATTACTTTCCAGGGTGACTTTTCATCAAGGTAGCGGTTTGTCTCCTGAGCCACTGTCATAGCCATTCTTAACGCCTGTTTAAAACTGCATCGGGAAAGAAGTCCGTCAATGGTATTAAAGCTTGCCAGAGACTTGTTGAATAATTCATTGCCTCTAGCATCAATATCGTCACAGATAGGCACACAGCCATCAAAGTTACGATAGACAAAAGTGAGCACTCGGTGAACCAGATTCCCATAGGTAGCCACCAGCTCATCATTGTTGCGGCGAAGAAATTCACGCCATGAGAAATCAGCATCTCCGGTCTCCGGCATGTTTACTGATAACAGGTAACGCAACGGGTCAGGGTCATAGCGAGACAGGTAATCAGGTAGCCACACCGCCCAATTACGACTACTGGAAAGCTTTTTGCCCTCAATAGTCAAGTACTCATTAGCTGGCACATCGTAAGGCAGATTAAGGCCACCATAGCCGAGCAGCATTGCCGGCCAGATGATGGTGTGGAAGAGAATATTATCCTTGCCAATAAAATAATAGCTTTTTACTTCACCCTGCCAGAAATCACGCCACTTCTCCTCGTTGCCGTTTAACTTAGCCCACTCCTTGCTGGCTGATAAGTAACCGATAACCGCCTCAAACCAGACATAGAGTCGTTTCTCTGGGTAGCCATCAAGCGGCAGGGGTATCCCCCAGTCTATATCCCGGGTAATAGCCCGGTCCTTAAGTCCTCCCTCTAGATAGCGCAAAGTAAAGTTATACACATTAGGCCGCCAGTGGCTCTGCTCCCTCACCCAGGATAGCAGCTGATCCTCAAAGGCAGTAAGCTTGAGGAAAAAGTGCTCCGAGTCCTTAAACTGAGGTGGAGTACCACATACGCCACAACGAGGCTCAATGAGTTCTACCGGATTTAACGGCTGCCCACACTGGTCACACTGGTCACCTCGGGCACCGGTATAACTGCAGTGGGGGCAGGTGCCCTCAATATAGCGGTCAGGCAAATATCGCTGGCACTTGGGACATAAGGGCTGCTGGGCACTGGCCTTATAAATATAGCCTTTATTAAGAAGGGTGAGGAAGAAGTCCTGCGCTACCCTAGCATGGTTGGCGGTGCCGGTAGTGGTGAATAAATCAAAGGAAATGCCCAGTTTCTGCCATGAGTCAAGAAACTGCTCATGATACTTACTGGCTACTTCAGCCGGCGTCTTCCCTTCCTGCTCCGCCCTGATAGTTATTGGCGTGCCGTGCTGGTCTGAACCCGATACCATCAGTACCTCGTTGCCTTTGGCGCGGTGGTAGCGGGCGAATATGTCCGGCGGCAGGTAGGCACCGGCAATATGACCCAGATGCAAGGGCCCATTAGCATAAGGCCAGGCAACACCAATAAAAATCCTCTCGCTCATGATATGTTTCCTATATAAACAAACAAGCTAATACTTTAATAAACCCCTCAGGGGCTAATGTCAGGCTCTGGGAAAAAGGTCAGTATCCTTTCGCCCTTCTCATCTTTATAGTGAGCGTAACCCTTCTCCAAAGCACACTGAACACAGTAGCGAATCATCTTCCCCTTTTCTACCTCAACACCATCTTCTTCATCAGTAGCCAGATAACGCTCTGGATATGGTATTATGCGGTGGCAGACATCACACTTAACTTCCCCTAAAGATATGCAACCTCGACGCATTGTTAACTCCTTTCTAAAACCTTACTGTAAAAAACTTAAGATAACTTAAGCCAAGCCCGGTAAAGCTCTTTCTTTGATAGGCCTGTTTCCCCAGCCACCTTGGCTATCGCCTCTTTAGCTGTTACTCCAGAGAGGTGCATACGCTGTAACTTTTGCTCAATATCTTGTGTTAACTCGGGCTTTTCCTTCTCTCCCTTACCCTCAATAACCAGAGTAAACTCGCCTCTTGGCTCAGTAAAGTATTCTAGAGCCTGGCTTATCGTTCCCCGGAAAACCTCTTCATGAAGCTTGGTAAGCTGGCGACAGATGGCAACTCTTCTATCGCCAAGGGTAAGCAGAATATCATCTAATGCCTCCCTTAGCCGATGAGGTGTCTCCAGGGCTATAATAGTGCCCGACTCACCAGCAACCGACTCTAGCCGGCGCCGCCTCTCACCATGCTTACGAGGCAGAAAACCAATATAGGTAAACCTACTTGTGGGCAGCCCGGAGATAGCCAGTGCTGTGATGATAGCCGAAGGGCCCGGAATTGGCACCACCGGTATCCCCCGCTGGCTGGTGGCTATAATCAGTTCATAGCCGGGGTCAGATATGCCCGGCATCCCGGCCTCAGAAACAAGAGCCACATCTCCCTCTTCAAGCTTAGCCAAAATATAGCCCAGTTTGCTCCGCTTATTTTGCTCATGATAGCTCGTCATAGGGGTCTTAATATCATAAGCATTAAGCAGTCGCTTCGTCTTACGTGTATCCTCAGCAGCGATTAGCCTCACTTCACCGAGAGTACGCAGGGCACGCCGGGAAATATCTTCTAAATTACCGATTGGAGTAGCTACAACATAAAGGATAGGCATCGCCTTTAATCTTCCCCGGTCAGGCTATTATAGCCTATAGTTCAGTTATTCGTCTACTTCGGCTAAAAAGATTATTTACCAACCTTACCTCTCGAAGAGTCTTCGACCTCAAGTCCCCCTCTCCTTGATAAGGAGAGGGGGAGGAAGAGGAAGAGGGGCGAAGCCCCTCTTAGACGCCCCATTAGGATCAATCTCCTTCCATTTCTTGACTTGGTGCTGCTGCCTTTGATATAGTTTTCTTTTAAGGAGAGCTAGCAAATGACTTCACCCCAATTTAAGGAGCTTCATCGCGCCTACGGATTTGACGAAGTGGCTATTGTGCCTGGAGATGTAACCATCAATCCAGACCAGACAAACATTGATTTCAAGGTGGATAACCTCACCTTTTCCATCCCAATTATAGCCGCCGCCATGGATGCCGTGACCGATACCAGCTTTGCCATCGCCATGAGCAAACTGGGCGGGCTGGCTGTTCTTAACCTGGAAGGAGTCCAAACCCGCTATGATAACCCTGAAGAGATACTAGCCGAAATTGCCCAAGCACCCGGCGACGAAGTTACCTCCTTACTACAAAAGGTCTACTCTCAACCGATTAAAGAAAGCCTTATCGGCCAGCGAACCCAAGAAATTAAGGAGGGAGGGGCGGTATGTGCCATTTCGGTAACCCCGGCTAATACCAAACGCTTCGCCCCTGTAGCATCAGAAGCTCAGGCTGATATTTTGGTCGTCCAGTCCACAGTTACCACTGCCAGTCATATATCCAAAAGCTATCGCGGGCTAATCTTTAGCGAGCTTTGTAAATCGGTGCCCATACCTGTTATTGTCGGTAACTGTGTCAGTTACAATGCCTGTTTGGAGCTCATGAGAACCGGAATCTGCGGGGTTCTGGTAGGTGTCGGACCGGGCGCTGCCTGCACCACCAGGGAAGTGCTGGGGGTAGGTGTACCTCAGATAACAGCTACCATGGACTGTGCTGCCGCCAGAGACGCATACTTTAACGAGTCTGGCAGATATGTGCCCATAATTACCGACGGTGGCTTTCGCAAAGGTGGCGAGTTATGTAAAGCCTTTGCCGCTGGCGCTGATGCTGTTATGCTCGGTTCTATTTTCGCCCAGGCCAGAGAAGCCCCCGGGCGAGGTTATCACTGGGGTATGTCCCATCCACACCCGGCACTCCCCAGGGGAACCCGGATAGAGGTTGGCACCACCGGCAGCTTAGAGCAAATCATCTTCGGTCCCACTTCAGTCACCGACGGCAGTCAAAACCTGGTCGGCGCTCTGCGCACAGCAATGGGTGTCTGCGGGGCATCTACCATTAAAGAAATGCACCAGGCCAAGCTGGTAATTGCCCCGGCTATCACTACCGAAGGCAAATTCTGGCAACTCTCAAAGCTTTAACGGCTAAGGTTGAGCTTCCATACTGGATAACTAAGCAGTCTAGAGGACTATTCCTCCTCCTCCTCCTCAGTTACAGGGCTTGCCTCACCTCTAATGCCGGGGAGCAAGGCTACTGTCTTTGCCCTCTTACGTTTTGACGGTAAGGCTAGGCTGTCAATCATCTGGCGTAGCTCCTTCAATCTCCCCACTGGCTGACCAACCTCAACATCAACTACCACCCCATCCACCCCTACCTCCCAAATAGCCTGAAGCTCATCAGCGGTTACACTCGGTGGCACAGAGACCAACAGGGGTTTAGCTAATAAATCACTAAAGCGCTTAAAAGACATAAGGTGATGCCAGGTAAGAAAATGCTCTCTGTCCTCCTGGCTGGTGATAAGTACAGCATCTGTCGGCAGCTCATCAACTGACCTTAGCAAGCCCTCATCCAGCGAAGGCACCACCGCCAAAACCTTGCCCACTTCTTCACCCTCAAGTATTTTAAGTGAGGTATTAGCCGGGAAGACAACAAAATCACAGCCAACCCGAACAAGCTGCCTTATTCCGCCCTGGCCACTACCCTTCAGTAGGCCTCCCCAGAGGATGCCAGGTGCTACCTGAGCTATTGCTTTAAGCTTCTTAGCCTCTGAAGTCAGTTTGGCAATAGGTAGTAGTCCGGCATCAGCCCCAGACACATAATCAGCTAGATTATCAACATCAGCCTGAGGCAGGCTGGCAATGAGCATCATCCTCGGCTTTGAGATGGGCTGTGCTACCTTAAATCCTATTGGCTGGGGGGTAACCTGTGACACCTGCTTTAATTTATCTATAAACCGGTTCATCTAGCCTCCAATCTTTATAAACCAATCGTGGAGCCAGCGGTCAGAGTCGAACTGACGACCAACGGTTTACGAAACCGTTGCTCTACCACTGAGCTACGCTGGCCAATATCTTACCGCTCTACTAAGAGCTTTGCCGATAATTCCTTACTCTCTTTCCCTTCAAAAGCTTATTGTTACTCTTGATTGATATTACACTGGCAATTATTGATAGAATGGCAGCAATAGTTGCAAGAACTAATATAATAATTTCTACCATATGGTCTAAAACCATACATTTTCAGCTACCAAACGGCTTTTAGCTCTGAAGTAGGTCATGCAGGTCACGAACCTGTGACACCCTGATTAAAAGATACAGGTCAATTATACCACGTAGTAATATCCAGTAACATGCAGTGGTGTTCTGTAGATGTCCTCAAACCTATTTCGTGCGTTCTGCTGCCTTCTAGTGTCATTTAGTGCTAAACAGTTCGTTAGCAAAAATGTTAGCAGAATTGCACATTATGGCTTATTGTTGGATTGAGCGTGGTTTGAGTTCTTTTTGGTGGCAGGTCAATCGGGGCCGCCTTTGCTGTTACATCACTGAGTTAGAATATCCTTCAGCCGTATTGCTCTTCCTGTTTGGATGGCGCCAAAACCGTACCGATTCCGGATGCGGTCGATGGCTTTGTTCAATTCCTCCAGCTTTCGGGCGGAGGGAGTGAACAGTGCCGCCTGCTGGCTCGGCTCCACCAGGTT
>DAOVGW010000034.1 GCA_030672225.1 Dehalococcoidales bacterium
TAGTGGTCTTACCCTATTGACAAAACCATGTTTAGGGTGTATGATAGCATAAACATAGTAAAACCATAGTAAGAACATAGTTCCCCCAACACAAAGGTCTAGGAGTGTCAAAAAATGAAGAGGTTAAAACAGAGCCAGTTAGCTAAAGAGTTAGGCATCAGCAAGTCTTATCTGTCTATGATAATATCAGGTGAGAGGAAGTGTCCACCAGTGCTTATAGAGAAGCTCCAGTCAATCCCAGGAATTCACAAAGTTGTGAACCTTTCCCTTCAAAGTTTGCCTTCTAAGCAGCGGGTCGAGCGTTCGAATCGCTCCAGGGACGCCAGTTTAGCTACAAATCACGGCTGCCCATAAAGAGATTCTTTGAAAGCAGAATAAGCCATAGACAGGTAATAAAACAAATCAAAGAGTGAAATTGTCGCTGGAGGACTGTCGATGTGCCAATAGGACAAGAACCAAAGTTAATCCCTGTCAGGAAGAGAGGGGGGTGATAGCTGGGAAAAGACCGACTACTTCGTTAAGTTTTGCTCAGGGCTTTGGGGAAAGCCCTTTATATTATGAAGCAACCACGGCACGCTGCCACCAAGAGGATGATTAAGGGAAAGCAAGAAGTTTTCTCTATTGCATACTGATGGTGGGCGATACTGGATTTGAACCAGTGACCTCTGCGATGTCAACGCAGCGCTCTAACCAACTGAGCTAACCGCCCACTAAACAGAAATTCTACAAGATAACTCCGGCACAATCAAGCTATCTTTTATGTCAAATTAACTGGTCTCCAATCCTTCCAGCCCCTCGGCACAATAGCCTAACTCCAGCCATTCACAACCTTGGCAGATTTCAACTATATCCTCAGGTGTTAACCTTTCCTTTACCCTTGTCCAGATAGTACCAGCCGATATTTGAGTCCCCGTTTCCAAACCGAGCCTCCGCAGCACTTCCAAATCTCGAGCTTTCACCTTTAATTCAGAATCTGCCTTTTTCCGACATTTGTTATCTTTATTGTGGGGACATGAGATACAGATAACATCACACTCAGCTAAAATAGTTATGGGGAAGGTAGAGTTTAAGTGTAATTCCTTAGCTACCTTCCCCGTCTTCTCCACGAATTCCGGACTATAGCCTAAACCTCGGAAACCTAGCAGACATAGGAGATGGTGAGCCCGAATTTCTAGGGGATACGCCAGTTCGCCCATTTGTCTTTATCTACCTCCCCATTGTAGGCCGTTTTGGGTGTTACTCCCCTGGCTATAGCCGCTGCAGCGACAGCCTTAGTAATATCACCGGCGATAAAGGGAATAGCCCCCATGCCAAGGAGGGCAGTAAAGGTAGCTGGTGTTCCAGCCACCATATTGAGCCATAGGCCAAGCCAAATGAGCCCGGGAACATAAATCAGGACAAAGTTGGCAAAGAGCATCAGCCCCAGCATACTAACAAAACTTCTTGACCTGATGTGCTTATCGGTAAAATAACCCAGGAAAAGGGTAGCCAGTATAAAACCAATGAGATAACCCCCGCTGGCACCAGTAAGAACACCAATACCCCCATTACTAAATATAGCCATTCCCGCTTGAGGGGCAAACCAGGGAACTCCCGCCGCACCAATTCCAGCGTAGAGAGCCAGACTGGCGCCTCCCCACCACCTTCCCAGGAGCACACCGGCCAGGAGCACGACAAAGGTTTGGCCGGTTATTGGTATCGCGGTCCACGGAAGATAAAATCTAACCTGAGCCAGAAGACCAACAACCCCGGCCATACCCACAGCCATGACTAATTTCTTTGGTATACTGAGCTCATAGCGCCAGCGGAAAACATCATACTTGGTTCTGTTAATTGCGGCCACTATCTCCACGCTTCCCTCCTGGAAGAACTGATATAACCCGGTTAAGCCGTTGGCCTCTTGTTACCAATGATGGCAATCTCTATATTCTTACCACAGCTGGGGCATGTGATATTGAGGGTGACAGGTTGGCTCATTACTCGCTCAGTAACGGCGGTAACCACCGAGTCAATATTATCCAACCGCTGGTCTAATATATCCAGGTGTTGTTGAAGATTTAAAATGCTCGCCGCCAGTTCCTGTCCTTTGACGCCAGGTTTGGTTTTCTGTGCCAAGGTTATCCCCTCCGTAGTCTATAAACGGGTTAATTATATGGGACTTGGAGAACTATGTCAAAGATTTAAAACTATTGATTAAACCAGAAGTATGGCGTATACTAGTTCACAAATTAAGCAGAAAGGAGGTAGGAAGATGCCTGAAGTAGAAATTGGGGGAGTGTCCGACTTTTTTGCTCATCCTGTAGTCGCCGGCATTGACCTGACCGGGGCTCTAAGAACGGGCGACAAAATCCATATTAAGGGTCACACCACTGATTTAGAACTTACCGTTGACTCAATGGAGATTAATAACGCCCCTGTCACCGAGGCCAAGGCGGGTGATGCTATCGGCATCAAGGTTAGTGAACGGGTAAGAAGGGGCGACAAGGTCTACAAGGTTACTGACTGAAGGCTTACCTCTAGCAACTAGCTCAGGCTTTTTAGTAGGTTTGCCATCTCAATGGCGCTTACGGCAGCATCAAAGCCCTTATTACCCTTCTTAGTTCCGGCTCGCTCAATGGCTTGCTCCAGGGTATCGGCGGTGATTACGCCATGAATAACCGGAAGTCCGGTCTCTAAAGCTATCTTGGCGATGCCCTTACTTAACTCAGTGGCCACATAATCAAAGTGAGGTGTCCCGCCGCGTATTATAGCGCCGAGGCAGATGATAGCGTCATACCTTCCGGTCTGGGCTAATTTTAAGGCTACCAGTGGAATCTCAAGTGAGCCTGGCGTCCGGGCAATGTCTATATCATCCTCACTGACACCGTGGCGAAGAAGAGCGTCCTGTGCTCCGTCAAGTAGTTTCCCTGAGATAAACTCATTAAAACGGGAAATAACTACCCCGAATTTTAGCCCCTTCCCCAGTAACACACCTTCAAAAAGCTTACTCATTACTTCCTCCTTAGTGTAAAAATTCCTGCTCCTAGCTTTCGGTTATTTCTGGTATTTCTAAAAGGTGTCCCAATTTTTTCTGTTTTGTCTCCAGGTAACGACGGTTATGCGGATTGGTAGGGGTAATAATGGGTACCGTCTTGACTACTTTAAGCCCATAACCTTCCAGCCCAACCACCTTTTTGGGGTTATTGGTAAGCAGCCGAATCTTGTGTAAACCCAGGTCAGCCAGAATCTGGGCACCGATACCATAGTCTCGCAGGTCAGCTTTGAAGCCTAAAGACAGATTAGCCTCTATAGTGTCTAACCCTTTATCTTGGAGGGCATAGGCAAAAATCTTATTATGGAAGCCGATGCCTCGTCCCTCCTGCCTCATATAGAGTAAGACACCCCGTCCCTCTTTGGCAATAGCCTTTATTGCTAACCTAACCTGCTCACCGCAATCGCAACGGAGACTGCTAAAGACATCACCGGTAAGGCATTCACTATGAACCCGGACTAACACCGGCTCCCTGGTAGATATATCTCCCATCACCAGGGCCAGGTGTTCATCAGGGTCAATATTACTTTTATAGGCAATAGCAGTAAAATCGCCATAATTTGTTGGTAGCTTGGCTTCAGCTACTCGCTTAACCAGTTTTTCATGGCGGCGGCGATAGGCGATAAGGTCAGATACACTGACAATCTTAATACCAAACTTCTCTGATATTACCTCGAGCTCGGGTAACCGTGCCATAGAGCCATCTTCATTCAAGATCTCACAGATAACCCCGGCCGGATAAAGCCCAGCAAGCCTGGCCAAATCAACTATGGCTTCAGTATGCCCGGCCCGCACCAGGACACCACCATCTCTAGCTCGCAGTGGGAAGACGTGTCCCGGATGGGATAGGTCCTCGGGTTTAGTCGCCGGGTCAAGTACGGCTCTTATTGTCTGTGCCCTATCGGCGGCTGAGATGCCAGTGGTTACTCCGCGTTTAGCTTCAACAGACACTGTAAAGGCGGTACAGAATCGTGAGGTATTATCGCTCACCATTAAGGGGATCCTTAGTTCGTCAAGTCGCTCGCCTATTATGGGCAGGCAAATTAGCCCTCTGGCGTGGCGTGCCATAAAGTTAATGGCTTGGGGGGTAACCTTTTCCGCCGCTAAGACCAGATCACCCTCATTCTCTCTTGCCTCATCGTCAACAATAATAACAAACTTGCCGGTTTTTATATCCTCAATAGCCTCACTAATACTTGATAGTCCCATGTGACTCCCCTCTTTAAAATAAAACAGAATAACTTAGCTTACTATAAACCCATGCTCTTGTAAAAAATCAAAGGTTATATTGGTAGTGCCAGTCTGGCTGAATCGCTCCACGTATTTGGCAATAATATCCACCTCTAGATTAACCAGGTCGCCCACCCGACGGCGGCCGAGGGTAGTATTTTCTCGGGTATAACCAACAATAGCCACCTCAAATGAGCCGGTATCTTGCACCACCACGGTAAGAGAAACCCCATCAACGGCAATAAAGCCTTTCTCTACCACATAGCGCATCACTTTGGGAGGGGCTTCAAATCTAATCATGATTGTCTCATCCTCTTGGTTCACTGAAACTACTCTTCCCGTAGCATCTACATGAGCTTGGACTAAATGTCCGCCTAAGGGCTTGTCTAGAGTTAACGGCCGCTCTAAGTTGACCCCATCCCCGGCATGAAGCAGTCTCAGGTTGGTTCGCTTCAGTGTCTCTTGTGTTATGTCAACAGAAAATGAGTTAGCATTGAGATTAGTTATTGTCAGGCAGGTTCCATTAACGCTGATACTGCCACCCAGCTCCATTCCCCTAAGAACTTTGCCGGCGGCAATAACCAGCTTATTAGATGACACTTGAGTAACTCTACCTATCTCCTCTATAATTCCGGTAAACACCTGTTCTCCCCTACTAAGACCGTACTGCTAATCTTGCCCTTATCCCTTTTTAGCTACATAACCACTAATCATTAAATCCGGGCCAAACCTTCCTAGGCTAACACGCTCCAGCTTAAGTGAGTCTACCATTCTATCAACACCTTTGCCACTGACTGCTATCTTTGCCTTCTGCCCACCAATGATGATGGGGGCAATAACGGCAATCACCTTATCCACAAGCCCCCAGTCAAACAGGGAACCGATGAGAATACCACCACCCTCCACTAAAACACTGGTAATCCCTCGCTCACCCAGTACTTTTAGCAACCTTTCCAAATCTACCTGGCCTTCTGCTGATGATAGTTCTAGTAGTTCAGCGCCAACCTGAGCAAAAGCCGCTGCCTCCTCAGGCTTAGCCGGCCGGCCCAGCACCAGAAGTGTTTTACCCGGTTCTCTAAGTACCCGGGCGGTAAGGGGCATACGTCCTTTGCCGTCAACAATCACCCGAAGAGGTTGCCTTCTGGCTGTTCCTCCTCTGCCACTACCACATCTGGCAGTAAGGTGAGGGTCATCAGCAAGGACGGTATTCACTCCGGCCATAATAGCATCACTTGTATAACGCAGGTTATGAACATAGTGCCTCGCCTCATCACCACTAATCCATTTGGAATCACCGCTTCTGGTAGCAATCTTGCCATCCAGGCTCATAGCGTACTTTGCTGTAACAAAGGGCCTGCCGGTGGTGATAAATTTAATGTAGGCTTCGTTGAGGTCCTTGGCTTCTTGCCCACGCTCACCAATAAAGGTCTTAATGCCTGCCCTCTCCAGCTCATCCTTGCCGCGCCCGGAAACTAAAGGGTTTGGGTCCAGCATTGCCATATGAACCTCGCTGATGCCGGCGGCAATGATTACCTGAGCACACGGTGGGGTCTGACCATAATGGCAGCATGGCTCCAGGGTAGTGTATATCGTGCTCCCTTGGGTTTTCCCACCTGCCTTCTCTAGGGCCACCACCTCAGCATGACGAGAACCAGGTGGTTGAGTATAGCCCTGCCCGACGGCTATATTATTCTTAACCACCACCGCCCCTACCGCCGGGTTGGGGCTTACTTGCCCCAGGGCCAACCTGGCCAGGGAGAGCGCCAGCTCCATGTAGTCCATGCTTTCATTCTAACACCTGCTTTTTGAAAAGTGCAAATCGGCTGGTGAACTAGGTGGTGCTAAACATGCCTGCCTAAAAGCAATAGGAGAGCTAGGTTTTAATCCCTGGCTCTCCTAATTATAGTCAGGATGAAAGTTTTAGTTAAACGGGTGCTTTATCTACGCCATTAGCTAATACTGTAGACCACCTGGACTGTTAGGCGGATTTCTGTTTCACCCGGGCTGATTGGTGTCGTCGGGGCAGGAACTCCCTCGGCTGTCCCCCTTAAATCGTAATAGATGGGGATATAGCCGCTACTCTCGGCAATATAGGTCGGCTTGCCCAAGGTGACCCCAGCCAGCTCAGCCAGTTGCTCTGCTTTGGCTTTGGCATCAGCCATTGCCTCTTCCCGGGCTTCCACTTTATAGGCATCCGGGTCATCCACAGTGAAGCTGATACCGTTTATTCTGGTATAGTCGCCACCAGCGGCGGTTACAGCATCAATAATGCTCCCGGTGTCCTCTATATTTCTAATTTTAGCGGTAACAGTATTGGTTACCCGGTAGCCGAGAAGTATCTCCTTGCCGTCATCCCACCTCCGCAGCGGCAGGATACTGTAGTACTGGGTCTTAATGTCTTTTGAGGCAACGCCGTAGTCATTAAGGACGTCCATCACGGCATCCATGGCTTCGGCTGCTTGGGCCTGTGCCTCGGCTACTGTAGCCGCTTGAGCTTCAACACCCAGGCCAAGGATAGCCACGTCAGGAACAACAGACACCTCTCCCGTGCCGGTAACCCAAATGCCTTCCTGCTGGTTACTTATATTTATTCCTTCTGTCGCTCCCAGGACGGTGTTGTCCGGGCTGCAGCCAGCTAGGCCGACTATTGCGAGCACTAATACTAGGCTTATAGCCGGTAACCAGTTCTTTTTCCTCATTTCTTATTTCCTCCTTAAATTTAAGCTGTTTTTTTGGTTTTATTGTCATGGCAATACGATAGCTAGCTAATGGAGATTAGCGTAGCATCACTATAATCGCCTGCCTTTCCCTGTATGATATAGGTTCCTGAGTCAACTTGTTTACCATCCTTATCAGTTTGATTCCAGATCAAGGATGGAAGACCATCGCCAGGTTCTAACTCAAATGCCAGGAAAAGGCCATTGCCAGCTACCCAATTGCCTTCCAGGTCATATACAAAATAGTAAACACCGCCACCGGTTATGGTTTCAGGACTGATATTGGTAATCTCAATAGTGACCTCTTCGCCTAACGCATAGGACAACTTATCGGTGGTGGTTTTAAGGGTTTCGCCGTCCAAATCAGGCACTTCATCATCAGACGGAGAAACATGTGGAGTCACCTCGATGACTTCTTTCTTCTCAAGGTCTACCCTGACGCAAACAACCTCACCTGTCTCGCTTCTTGTACATGTCACCAATGCTATATCATCTCTTACCTCTACCTCTAGCACTTCTACTCCTTCACCACCAAGGGCGTCCTGAACCTCCGGGCTGTTACTAGCGAGCTCTGCTGCCAGTACCTCGCTTGATTTGCCGGTAAGCGATTGTATCCCCAAAGTCAACCCAGCAATTAGCCCCACCGCCAACACACTGACCATACTGATTTTCCAGTGCCAGACTAACGCTCTTGTCATATTTATCACCTCCTTTCATATATTCTAGTTTTGGTTTTATCGTCCGTGTTTTAAGGTGTGATGGTTTTCACTCTGCCCCAATCATCTCCCGCCTCCCACAAGAATACGTTCTGTAACTGCATCTTGAACCTGAACCTTGCCACATCGCAGGCAATAATGGTAGGGTAAATCTTGCCAGATTATGTTTACAAAAATATGCTTACGCTTCAAACAAACTAGATACTTGAATATCCACATGCTGAACCTCCTATCTCTTGGTTTTATTACGCCGCCACCAGGGAACGCTTTCTCTGGCTAACAAGCTTAAACCGTCTATACTTAGTTACGATTTCATCCAGTGTCTCATACCATTTTCGGTTAGTCATTTCTCCGTGAGCCAGATAATTGTTGAAACTGGTGTTGAAGTATATTGTCTGGCTCTTGCCATTATTCTGGTAGCAAACAGCAAATGGCACCGGACCGCCAATACCAAAGGCCGGGTCAGTACTTGTCTTGAGGTCTTGGCTGAATCCGAGATAGACATCGGTAATGCCATCAAACGGAATCTCTAACTTGAAATCTTCCCCTGCTTTAATATCACGGCCACTGAAAACTAGCTTCTCATCGCCAATCATTAGCTCTCCTTCATAGCGATGTGCCGGGCATCTGGCTGATACATGGGCTTTTATCCACTCTGGAACAATAGCCCATTGGTAAAGGAGCTGCTCGACATCCTCCTCTGTGATCATTACCACATTTGACCTTCTAGTAACCATTGCTTACCTCCTTAATAGTTCTGTTTGGTAAAGCTTCTATAATATGTAACGAAGAAGTATAAATTTAGTTAGCTCTGATTATACATTTGCTACAAAAATCTGCCAGCAATAGCGGTGCTGGAAGGATAAAGACGAATAGAGTATAATTGGGGTTAAATCTGGAAGAGAGGATTAGTAAGTGAAGGCTTTTCTCCGTGAGTTTTTGGCTATTCTGGTAATAGCCACAATCATCCTTCTTCTAGCTCAAGCCACAGTCCCTGGCTTTGATGTTCACGGTTCCAGCATGGAGCCCAACCTTCATCCCGGGCAACGACTTTTAATTAGTAAGGTCGTTTATAAGTTCCATGAGCCTGAAAGAGGCGATGTCATCGTATTTTCCAATCCCAAGAACCCAGACGAGGCCCCTTACATCAAGCGCATCGTTGGTTTACCTGGCGAAACCATAGAGATAAAGGATGGGGTGGTATATATCAATGGTTTGGGATTAGATGAACCTTACACCAAAGACCCACCCAACTATATTTTTCACCAGTATATAATACCAGCGGATAACTACTTTGTTCTTGGCGATAACCGCAATAATAGCGCCGATTCTCACGAAGGCTGGACAGTATCCCGGCAGGACATTATTGGCAAAGCCTGGTTATTAACCTGGCCGCCAAGCGAATGGGGGTTGGCACCTAACTATTCACCTACTTTAACAGCCGCTGGGGCAATGAGCAGATAACTGCCCTTATTAGGGGTAGCTTGAAGGGGGTGAGGTTGATAAATAATGTAGAGGAAATCTTTTATAAATCAGGGGCGATACTCAAGGGGCATTTCCGGCTTACCTCCGGGCTACATTCTCCTATCTACTGGGAGAAGTTCCGTGTCTTGCAATTCCCTGACCTAACTTCCAAGCTCTGCCACATGATTTCTACCCACTTCGCCAAGCAAGCAATCCAGGTGGTAGCCGGGCCGACTACCGGCGGTATTATCTTGGCCTATGAAGTGGCTAGACAGCTGGGGGTGCGGGGCATCTTTGCTGAGAAAGAAGGGAATGAAGCAAGGGCCTTCAGGCGGGGCTTTGGCATTAGCCCCGGTGAGCTGGTTCTCATTGTTGATGATATCCTTACCACCGGCAAATCGATAGCTGAGGTTATGGACTTGGTAGCCAAGGAGGGCGGTAAAGTTATTGGCATCGGCGTACTGGTTGACCGCTCTGAGCAGGGGCAAGACTTTGGGGTGCCACTATTTAGCTGTCTCCGCTCAGTGACACCGGCTTATACGCCGCCGGATTGCCCTTTATGTGCCGCCGGTATCCCTCTAGTTAAACCTAGTGACGGCTAGAATCGGGCCAAATAAGTGCTAAAATAAATATCTGGCAGGTTCCTAATGGAAACCACTCTTCTAATTATAGTTATACTGGTCACTGCCGTTTTCTTGGTCTTGCTGGCTTACTTTATTACCAGATGGCGGTTTGAAAATAAATTCCGGCAGTGGCGAGAGAGCGAGCTTAAGCTTTGGCAAATGGAAAAGGAAAGAGCGCAAAGAGAGGCGGTTGCTCAGAGCCGGGCGGTTCTGGGCGGCAAGTTTACAGAGCAGTTAGCCCCCTACCTGCCAGAGTTTAAGTATGACCCTACCGAAGCCCGATTTATCGGCAGCCCCATAGACTTGATAGTCTTCCCCGGTCTGGCTAGCGGTGATCCTCAAGAGATAGTTATAATAGAGGTAAAAAGCGGTAAGAGCCGCCAGCTTACTCCACAAGAGAGGAAAATCCGCCAGCTAATTGAGGATGGCATGGTGAGGTGGGAGCTAATTGAGAAGCCCTATCAGGAGTAAGGCACTTTAAAGAGTAAAGGATTTTACGGAGGGATCAAGTGATAACCAGGCTTGCTCTGGAATATTTTTGTTTGGCATTCGTAGCTACTGTGGGGGTGCTTCAGGTTGTGGCAGCCTATAATGAGCTGAGAGGAGTCTCGTTTTTCGGCCGGAAGATTTATAGCTACCTTTTTGCCGCTTTTACCGTGGGCCCGGCCTTGGCCGGTTTTTTTACCTGGAACTTGAGAAATCCTACTGGGATAATCCAAGGATCGGAGCAGTTTGGCTTCTTCATGCTCGCCCTCACGGCAGCACTTATCTTCACCTTAGCGGCCTCATCGCTACTTAAGAACAGGCATTTGCGGGGGAACCATGCTCAGCATGACGGGCTTGAAGCCTTAAGAGAGGTGACCTTTTTTCAGGCGCTCCGGCATAGGTTCGGCAGGAGACGATGATGTCCGTCGACGAAACGCTTTTTCTCTGGATTAACGGCCTCGCCGGTAAATTACCTCTCCTTGATGAGTTCCTGAAGGGGATAGCCAACGATTACTTCTTTATTGTAAGCTCGTGCCTCGTCCTGTTGGCCCTCTGGTTCGGGACCAGGGAAATTCACCAGCGAGAGGAGAACCAAAAGGCGGTAATTTGCGCTTCGGCAAGCCTGGGGATAGCTACCGGATTCGTTCACTTGGGCAACGCCCTGTATTTCCATCCTCGCCCATTTGCCGAACTTCCCATCAATCTACTCTTCTACCAGCCAACCGACCCTTCCTTCCCGTCCAATTCCGCTGCCGTAGTCTTCGCCATCGCTGTCGCTATTCTCCTAGCTGACAGGAAGGCTGGAATTTTTCTCTTATTCCTTGCCTTCCTCCACGGCTTTTCTCGAATATATGTGGGCATTCATTATCCTTCAGATGTATTGGCCGGGGCAGCCATCGGAGCGCTCACTGCCTTCCTTATTTTCAGACTAATCAAGCTCCTAGAACCTTGGCCTAGCCGCCTCCTGGGGCTTATACGGAGATTCTATCTGGCCTGAAATTGGGCAGTCCAGAAGCCCACGGCTCTGGGGGTTTAAAAGGTCTAAACTCTACGGAACTCCCTCCTAAGCTCTTCTGAAGTTATATGAACCATGGTCGGTCGGCCGTGGGGACAGGTATTGGGCAAGCTTACCTGTTCTAACTGCCGTAAAAGTTCACGCATTTCGTCACCGCTTAGTTTTTGCCCAGCCCTCAGGCACTGTGGCAAGCCATAGAGGCAGTGAGCTTTTCCGAAAAATCCGCTTTGTCCCCAGAGGACAGGTCC
>DAOVGW010000046.1 GCA_030672225.1 Dehalococcoidales bacterium
CAATGAGAATAGGGTAGCTGGCGTCGCCATAGATGTCTTCGCCATTGAACCGTGTACCGAGAGCGTCCTCTTTGAAAGTGATAAAATCATCGTTACCCCTCATCTAGGGGCTTCCACCATCGAAGCTCAGGCTACAGCAGCTACTGATGTCGCCAAGCAGATTATTGATGTGTTTAAGGGACAGCCAGCCAGATACGCTGTTAATGCTCCCTTCATCTCACCGGAAATTCTGCCGGTGCTGGCACCATTCCTCAAGGTAGCAGTCACGGTGGGCAGTCTGGTTAGCCAGCTAGCCGAGGGACAGATGAAGTCTATCCAGATAAAGTACAACGGTGAGATTGCCAACTATAACACTAATGTCCTCAAGGCGATTATTTTGGGAGGGTTACTTGAGGGAATAAGCGAGGAACGGGTCAATCTGGTCAACGCCAATATAGTGGCTGCCCGGCGGGGTCTTGCCGTCGTGGAACAAAAAGAGGTATCCTGCGAAAACTATGCCAACTTGATTACTGTAGAGGTGACAACCACTACCGGGGCAACTACCGTTGCCGGTACCATACTCCGCGGCGAATCACACATCGTTCAGGTTAATAACTACTGGATTGACATTATGCCCACCGGTGGTTACTTTCTGTTCAGTGACCACCGCGACCGTCCCGGACTTATCGGGGTGGTAGGTAAACTCACCGGTGATGCCGATATAAATATCAGCTACATGCACTTGAGCCGACTCAAGCCCAGAGGTCAGGCGCTAATGATACTGGCCCTGGATGAGCCCCTGCCCGAGGAACAGAGGCAGCAGATACTTGCCATGCCTGATGTATCTACCGCTAAACTGGTTAAAATTTAGGGGAAAGCCTAAAGGGTTTTATTTGCCACCAAAACTAAGCAAAATCACTGCACTATTAGGAAGCATTTTGAGGTGATAATGAGAATCGGGGTCTTAGCCTTACAGGGCGACTTCATAGAGCACATTAGCACCTTGAAGAAACTAGGTGTAGAGGCGATACCAGTTCATAAGCCCGACGAGCTTAAAGGCCTGGATGGGCTTATCTTCCCCGGGGGTGAAAGCACCACCATAACCAGCCTAATGTATAGCTCTAGCCTGTTTAAGCCGCTTAAAGAGCTGGCTCAAGCTGGCCTGCCCATTATGGGCACCTGTGCCGGCATGGTCTTAATGGCTAAGAAGATAACTAACTTCAATATGGCTACCCTGGCGCTTATGGATATAGAGGTAAGGCGCAACGCCTTTGGCCGACAGGTGGCCAGCTTTGAGACCGAGCTTACAATGCCAGCCCTGGGTGACAAACCTTTTCCAGCTATCTTTATTCGTGCCCCATTAATTTTGAGCACTAGTCCGGAGGTAGAAATCCTGGCCAGACTAGATAGCGGCACTATCGTAGCTGCCAGACAAGGTAGCAAGCTGGCTATTACCTTCCATCCCGAGCTTGGTAGTGACCTGAGGCTACACCGCTACTTTTTAGAAATTGTCACCAGCCACCAGTTGACCGGTGGGGAGGGCATTCAGAGTGGGACTAAGAAGACCAACCGGGAAGTACCTATACCAACCGATTAAAGACCAGTCCTGAGGGTAGTTTGGGATAAAAATAGGTTGCTTTCCTCGGCATTCGGTCACCAGCGTCAGCAATGGCTTTAATCACTTCTGTTTTGAGAGGGCTTAAGATGCATACCAGCTGGTACTGCTCGGCTAAAACCCTTCTTATCGCATCCTCGCCGTCATAGTTATAGGTAATCCTTACCTCTTCCTGGCTACTAGTTAGCCCCAAAAGCTCCTCTAATATGATATGGTCAACAACACTGACATTCAGCCTCTTGTATAGCTCGGAATGAAAATAGGGCATCAACTGACTGGCAACGGTAAAGTCACGCAATTCAAGCACCAGAAGCGACTCCCTTTTCAACCCGAAGAGAGCCAGCCTTATCCGGTCATTAGCGGCTAATAAAGCATCAATTTGCTGCTCGACCCCAGGCATATCAAGCGGTAACTCCTCTATATCAAAAAACGACTTTAGTTTGGTTATCAAGCTACTCAGGCTTGATGTTGATAGGCCGCGAAGCAGGCGATGAGGGGGCAATATAATAAGCCCCGGGTCAGCAAAATCTACCAGTGTCATCAGGATAAAATTAAAGGCTTCGTCTCCCGATACCGATGAAGAGCAGGCACGCCGCTCATGCTGATACGTGAGAGCGCTTTCATAGCGATGATGCCCATCAGCAATGTAAAGCGGCTTTTCATTAAATAAGCTGCATATTAGCTTGACAACCTGAGGCTCGGTAATCGCCCAGACATTATGTCTTTCTCCATTAGAACTGCCCAGGCTAATTATAGGCTCCTCTGACTCTTGTACCGCCAGCAGTGAGGAGAGCTGCCCTTCCCGGTCTTCAAACATGGCCAGGATGGGGCTGGTATTGGCCTTGAGTGTCCCCAAAAGGCTTACCCGGTCACTCTTGGGCCCAGCCAGCGTGCCCTCATGAGGACGAACTATCATCCTATGCCACTCCTCCAGCCTGACGCGGACAGTGAGCCCGCGGCGTCTATACTGCCTGCCCTGATGGATAAAATAATGGTCGTGGAGATAGATAGCCGCCGTCTCATCAGTAATCAGAATGCCCTGTTTTAGCCACTGTTCCAGAATAGCTGCCGAACGGATATACTTATTATCCAGAGCTGAATCCTGAGGCAACTGACGGCCATGTTCTATACGGATAAAGTTATACTGGCTGCGGTTGTGAAGCTCTTCTTCCATCTGGGAAGTAATAATATCATATGGCGGGCAGATAAGCGCCGATAGGTCCCCAACCTTTAACTCATTGTAACGCACACCACGAAAGGGGCGAATCTCAGCCATACTTAATCTCCAATCTTTCTAAGTGAATCTATGCAGTTTTTCCTAAAAGACGGCGGAATTCATCTTCTGTGAGCTGCTTGATACCCAAAGCCTGAGCCCGCCCTAGCTTTGAGCCGGGCTCAGCACCAGCCACCAGGTATGTTGTCTTACTAGTAACATCACTCTTGGCTGTGCCACCAAGGGCTTTTATCCATGCCTCTGCCTCCTGTCGGGTGAACCTATTTAGCCTGCCGGTGATGACAAACTCCTGACCCAACAGAGGTTGCTCCTCAAGCTTGGCTACTTCCTCCTCTGGCAGGACATCTGCATCCTTTAGCCTCTTAATAATCCTTATATTCTCTTCATTCTTAAAAAAGGCGGTAACGCTGTCGGCAATTTTAGGTCCTATGGTGGGGACGGATGAAAGCTGCTCCTTTGAGGCATTAGCCAGCGCCTCAAGGCTAAAAAATTCTTTGGTTAGGATTTCTGCCGTCTCTCCGCCGACATGGCGTATACCCAAAGCATAGATGAGCCTTCCTAGTGGTCTCTTTTTACTATTCTCTATAGCGGTTATGATATTATTAGCGCTCTTATCCCCAATTCTCTCAAGCCTGGCAAGCTGCTCTTTAGTAAGATAGTACAGGTCAGAAAAATCCCTGACCAAGCCCTTTTCTATCAACAGGACGCTCATCTGTTCGCCTATTCCCCTGATGTCCATAGCTCCCCGGGAGGCAAAGTGCTCCAGTCGCTGCTGAACCTGGGCGGGACAGGCGGCATTGGGACAGTAATACATGACCTCAGCCTCGGGTTTAACAATCTCCGACCCACAGACTGGACATGCCGGGCATTTTTTATCACGAGCGCATAGCTTTTCCAGAAGACTGAACTGCTTCTCTTTTCCAGTACGCTTACTAACCACCGCTCCGATAATCTGAGGAATCACCTCACCGGCCCGCTGGATGATAACAGTGTCACCTTCACGAATGTCTTTTCTTCTTATGTCATCTTCATTGTGCAGGGCCGCCTGCTTGATGGTTACGCCGCCTACCGATACCGGCTCTAAAACTGCATAGGGGTTAAGGGTGCCGGTTCTGCCAACACTGATTTTAATTTCCTTTAGCACAGTAGTGCCCTGAATGGGAGGAAATTTATAGGCAATCGCCCACCTAGGCTCATGACCGACATTTCCCAGTTTGAGCTGAAGGTCAAGCTGATTTATCTTTACCACAATGCCATCAGCTTCGTAAGGCAGGCTTTCCCTTCGCTCCAGCCAAGTATTGTAGAAATCCTCAACCTCAATAATAGTGTCAAGCAGTCTATTATTCGGGCTTACCTTAAAGCCGAGGGAGCCAAGATACTCCAAAGTCTCCCAGTGGGTTGGAGGAGTTGCCTTACCTTCGGCATAACCCAGCATATAGACATAGATATCCAGCGGGCGTTTAGCCGTAATACGAGGGTCAAGCTGACGCACCGAGCCAGCAGCGGCATTTCTTGGGTTGGCAAATAAGGGTAAGCCCTCCTCGGCTCGCTCCCGGTTTAATTTATTAAAGCCGGCTTTCGGCAGGAAGACCTCACCCCGCACCTCAAAACGGGACGGTGCTTCCTCAGACACAGACAGCGGAATACTCCTGATGGTCCTCAGGTTCTGGGTAATATCTTCGCCACGGAAACCATCACCCCGGGTAGCCCCGACAGCCAGTTGACCATTAACATAGGTCAGAGCTACAGCCAGCCCGTCAATTTTATGCTCGCAGGCAAAGTTAAACTGCTGCCCGCCGACTATCTTTGAGATTCGGCTATACCAGGCAAGTAACTCCTCCTGAGAGAATGCATTACCCAGAGATAGCAGAGGCAGGGGGTGCTCCACAACGCCGAAGGCTTCCACCGGGGCAGCGCCAACCCGCTGTGTTGGTGAGTCCGGGGTTACAAACTGGGGATAGGCCGCCTCCAGTTGCTTTAGCTCTCTCATCAGGGCATCATATGCAGCATCACTAATCTCGGGGCTATCCAGCACATAGTAGAGATAATTGTGACGGCTAATTTCAGCCCTTAGTCGCCCTAAACTTTTCTTTACTTTAGCTAGGTCGCCAGCTGAGCCTAATCCTTGATTCATTCTAATTTAAGTATAGCACAGCCCATGCCAGGGCAAAAGATAAGGCTAACCTCATATCTAGGAATAGACGCCATTTGCAGAGGAAGAACAAAGAGGGTCTTAAGGTTGATAAAATAGTCTTGGGGTATTATGCTTATGAGGTAGCTTTTAAGGCGAAAAGACAAAAGTGAAATTAATTGTTGGTCTGGGCAACCCAGGACGCGCTTATTCAAGTAACCGCCACAATATAGGTTTTACCTGCCTGAGACATTTTGCCAAACAGGTGGGCATCCGTTTCAATAAAAAGGTGTGCTTGGCCCGAACCGGCAGCGGTGAGGTCAGCGGCAGTAAAGTGGTATTAGCCAAACCCCAGACCTTTATGAACTCAAGCGGGCGCTCAGTTAGTCGGCTGATAAAAAAATTCAATATAAATCCAGGCGGCCTCATCGTTATTCATGATGAGCTTGACCTTCCCCTAGGTAAAATCCGAATCCGCCAAGATGGTAGTTCCGGCGGACACAAGGGGATTAGCTCCATAATCAACGAACTGGGAGGCCAAGATTTTATCCGTATTCGGGTAGGCATCGGCCGACCGATGTCAGATAAAGACACCACCCAAATCAGCGAGGCTGATGTTGTTAACTATGTGCTCAGTGATTTCACCGCCGAGGAAAAACAAATCATAAGTCAGGTTATATCCAGAGTCAGCGAGACTATCCTCTGTCTCCTCAGAGAAGGTCTTGTGGCGGCGATGAATAAATATAATAAGTCTTTTGCCAAGCTTTAGAGTCAGGTGATATAATCCATATATAAATGATAAATAAAAAGGTGTTCATTGCCGTTATTGGTGGTGCCAAAGCTTCTAAGCGAGAACTAGAGTTGGCTGAAGGGGTAGGCCGTGAGTTGGCCAAAAGAGGGGCTATTTTGGTCTGTGGCGGACTGGGCGGGGTTATGGAGGCTGTCTGCCGCGGCGCCACCTCAGAGGGCGGAGTGACCATCGGCATCCTGCCCGGAGAAAGCCGCCAAGCGGCTAACAAATATGTCCAGTTTCCCATTGTTACCGGCATAGGCTATGCCAGAAATGTGGCTGTGGTGAAATCTGCCCAGGCAGTTATCGCTGTTGATGGCAACTACGGTACCCTCTCCGAGATAGGCCATGCCCTGCAAAGCGGCATCCCTGTCATTGGACTGGGTACCTGGTCACTCTTAAGAAACGGAAACACGGATAACTCAATTATCCCCGCCCAAACCCCTGTTGAAGCAGTAGAAAAAGCTCTTGAGCTAATTAAAGGCTAATAGCTAAACCAACTTCAAGGCAGTAACAAAGTGTCAACTATTAAGAGTGTTAAAGCCCGAGAAATCCTAGACTCAAGGGGCAACCCGACACTGGAGGTTAAGGTAGAATTATCCAGTGGCACCAAGGGTTGGGCGGCCGTACCTTCGGGAGCCAGCACCGGCAAACACGAAGCAGTAGAGCTCCGGGATGGAGGCACTTCCCGATATAATGGACTGGGTGTCCTTAAGGCAGTAGCCAATGTTAATGAAGCTATTGCCCCAGCCATAACCGGCATAGAAGTCACCGAGCAGGAAGCTATAGACAAAAGGCTAATAGAGCTTGACAGTACCGATAATAAATCACGCCTGGGAGCCAATGCCATTCTGGGAGTATCGCTGGCAGTGGCTCACGCCGCCGCTAAATCGCTTCATATACCACTGTACCACTACCTGGGTGGAGAAGATACCTATAAACTGCCAGTGCCCATGCTCAATGTCTTAAACGGTGGTAAACATGCCTCAGGCGTAACAGACTTCCAGGAGTTTATGGTAGTGCCCGCCGGGGCCAGAAGATTTTCTCATGCCCTCCAGATAGCTGCTGAGGTCTATCACAGCCTGAAAGCAGTACTTAAAGACAAGGGGTTAAATGCCAATGTTGGTGATGAAGGTGGCTTTGCCCCTTCCCTACCTTCAAATAGAGAGGCGATAGAGGTGGTTTTACTGGCTATTGAGGTGGCTGGCTACCAGCCGGGCAAAGACTGCTTTATCGCCCTGGACCCGGCGGCCTCAGAATTCTACCAGGATGGTCGCTATATACTGTCCCAAGAAGGGGTGTCATTTAGCCAAGAAGAGATGATTGATTATTATGTCAAGTTAACCTCAAGCTACCCTATTATCAGTATTGAAGACGGGATGGCTGAAGATGACTGGGACGGCTGGCAGCTTCTTAATCAAGAGCTGGGTGGTAAAGTCCAGCTCGTTGGTGACGATCTCTATGTCACCAATATAAACCGTTTAAGCAAAGGCATCAGTCTAAAAGCGTCTAATTCTATTCTTATCAAACCCAACCAAATCGGCACCCTTACCGAGACAATTGCCGCCATAAAGATGGCTAAAGATGCAGGCTGGACAGCAGTAGTAAGCCACCGCTCCGGTGAGACTGAGGATACCACCATAGCTGACCTGGCGGTTGGTCTTGGTAGCGGTTTGATTAAAGCCGGCGCCCCCTGCCGCTCCGAGCGCACCGCC
>DAOVGW010000030.1 GCA_030672225.1 Dehalococcoidales bacterium
TGTCCCCCTGCCAGCGGGGCACAATGTGGGTATGGATATGCTTGTCAATGCCAGCGCCGGCTACCCGGCCCAGGTTCATGCCGATATTAAAGCCATCAGGTCTATATATCTGCCTCAGAATCCTGGTGCTTCGGCTAACCAGTTTAAAGTGCTCGTCACGCTCTTCATCGGTCAGTTCATCAAGATTAGCTATATGGCGGTAGGGGGCTACCATCAGATGAGCGGCGTTATAGGGATAGGTATTCATAATTATAAAGTTTTTCTTTCCCCGATAGAGTATGCAGTTTGGCTCGTCATTCTTTTCGGCCGCTTTTTGACACAGGATACAGCCTTCCTCTTTTGCCTTCTGAATATACTGAGTGCGCCACGGCGCCCAAAGGTGCTCCACTTTGCTCTCCTTCCTCGTTGCAGTACTATTTTAGACGGATGAGTCCCAGACGTCAAAGCGTCCCTAGTAAGACTGATTAGGTCATGCTTAAATTGTAAAAATTCAGACGGCGAAAGACATTGCCTAAGTGTATGATATTTGTGCTTGTTGCTAAGCTCTCTCTTGTAAAAGAAGGTTGGTTTACCTATAATGTCCTATGCAGCTAAAGAGGGAAGGCGTCGTCATGAAGCTAGAACTAATCATCCCTGCTCTGTATGGGGGAAACCAAAAGCGGACGAAGCCCCTGTGCCCACCTTTGGCCCCAGCTGCAGTTGCCGCACTAACTCCACCAGAGGTTGAAGTCTCCATAACAGATGAAAATGTCACCGCTATTGATTTTAAAAAAGAAACCGACCTGGTGGGGATCACAGTAATAACCGTCACGGCGAAGCGTGCTTACGAGATTGCCGATAGCTTCAGAGCCAGCGGAGTGAAGGTCATCCTAGGCGGTATCCATCCCAGCGTCCTGCCCGAAGAGGCAAGTCAACACGCCGATGCCGTGGTCATTGGGGAAGCCGAGGGGATTTGGCCCAAAGTGATTGAGGACTTCAAGACAAATAGGTTACAAAAGGTATATCGGCAACATGAGCAACCCAGCTTGGTAGGCTTGCCTACCCCCCGGCGAGACTTCTTCGCTAAAGGGGCATACTTCATCCCGAACACCATATCAACTACCAGAGGCTGTCCCTACTCCTGCTCCTTCTGCTCGGTTACTTCATTCTTCGGCCGTACTTATCGCTGCCGCCCACTGGCAGAAATCATAAAGGAAATCGAAACATTGAATGAGAGGAAGCAAATCATCTTTGTTGACGATAATATTGTTGGCAAGCCCAAGTTTGCCAAGGAGCTCTTTCGCGCCATTGCTCCCTATAAACTCAAGTGGTTAGGGCAAGCCTCGGTCACCATCGCAAGGGATGACGAACTACTAAAGTTAGCCGCAGCTAGCGGCTGCGTTGGTCTACTCATCGGCTTTGAGTCTATATACCCAGCAAATTTGGCAGTGGTGGGTAAGAATATTAATGTGGTAGATGAATACGAAACGGTAATCAGAAAGATCCACTCCTACGGTATCGCCATCCATGGCTGCTTTATCCTTGGCTTAGACAATGACGATGAGAATGTTTTTAAGCGTACAGTCCGCTTTGCCCAGGCAATGCGTTTAGAGACTGCTCAATTTAGTTTTGCCATGCCTCATCCAGGCACCGCTCTCTACGAATCCCTTGACAGGGCTGGCCGAATAGTTAGCAAGGATTGGTCAAAATATAATGCTGAGATAGTCTTTGAGCCAAAACTAATATCCCGAGAAACGCTACAGAAGGGGCATGACTGGGCTTCACCAGAATTCTATAGTATCCCGTCGATTTTGAGGAGGATCGGAGTTGTCCATCGTAACTTAGCCACATTTTGGGCAGTGAACCTTCTTTTTCGAGCTCACTGGCGGAAAAAACTCCGAGCAAATAAAGATAGCCCGGAGACTGTCTCAGGAGACAGGAAGCAGGGTAATAGCCACCCGAGATGACATAAGGTTTGACCTTAACAGCCAAGTAATGGCTAATCGGATACCCCCTTTTTTTAACACTTCCCTCGCCTATTTGCGCCCAAAGAACCCCAGGACTATAATTAAGCAGTCTGGAGGCAGTAAATTGAGCTATCCCGACAGCATATTATCTCAGGTCAGTAAGCCAGCCCGCTATACCGGGGGTGAGTGGAACGCCGTCTTAAAGGATTGGCAAAAAGCGGATTTAAAGATTGCCCTCTCCTACCCTGACACCTATGAGCTCGGCATGTCAAACATGGCTCTACCTATCCTCTACGAGCTTTTTAACCGCCAGAGGGACGTCCTTGCCGAGAGGGTATTTGCGCCATGGATAGACATGGAAGCCGTCATGAGAGCCACCAAAACGCCGCTACTTAGCCTTGAAAGTGGGCACTCCTTGAAGGATTTTGATATTATCGGCTTCTCGTTGGGCTACGAACTGACCTATACCAATGTCCTAAACATGCTTGACCTGGCCGGGATACCAGTCCTCGCCGCCGAGAGGGACGACTGCCACCCGATAGTAATTGCCGGCGGTAGCTCGGCCCACAACCCGGAGCCGATGGCTGACTTTATTGACTTCTTCGTTATCGGGGAGGCAGAAGAGGTTTTGCCCAAGCTAATTGCCTGTTTCCGGGACTGGAAACGGAAGGGCGAGAGGGCATCAAAGAAAGAGTTATTTCGCCAGGTAGCTACCATCGGCGGCATCTATGTGCCCAGCCTATACCATGTGGAGTATCAGTCTGATGGCCTATTTAAGAGTATTACCCCCACCGTAGCCGAGGCTAGCCCCCGAATTCAGCGGCAACTGGTAGCCAAACTGCTGCCGCCGGTCACCAAACCAGTGGTCCCCTTTCTTGAGGTAATCCATGACCGGGGGGCGATAGAGATCAGTCGGGGTTGTAGCCGGGGTTGCCGCTTCTGCCAGGCAGGAATAATCTACCGCCCGGTGCGCCAGCGTCCCCAAGAAGAGATACTCCAGGCGGTAGGCGAGCTTATCACCAACTGTGGTTACGATGAGGTCTCGCTGGTATCACTAAGCACCAGTGATTACCCCCATATTAATGAGCTGGTAGCCAACATAGCCCAACGCTACGGCAGCCAAAATCTTGCCCTGTCACTACCCAGCCTGCGCATTGATAGTGCCTCAGTAAAGCTGATAGACTCCCTTCCCCGCCGCAGGAAGAGCGGACTCACCTTTGCCCCTGAGGCCGGCAGCCAGCGCTTGCAACGGGTAATCAACAAGTGCACCCCGGAAGACGAGCTTATGGAGACGGCTGCTGCTGCCTTTAGCCGAGGCTGGAGAAACCTAAAACTATATTTCATGCTCGGCCTGCCCACTGAGACTACTGATGATATAGAGAGCCTTATTCAGCTCATTAATAGAGTCCACTCACTAGGCAGGAAAGCCCCGGGGAAGAGACCCCAGCTAAGGGTCAGCCTGTCTACTTTCGTCCCCAAGCCCCATACCCCCTTTCAGTGGGTAGCTCAGGAAAGTGAACTCAAGCTAATGGCCAAGCATGAACTACTTAAGCAGGGACTACGCCGCAAAGGAACCAGGCTATCGTGGCAGGATACCAAAGTCAGTCTACTTGAGGCAATACTATCGCGAGGAGACAGGCGACTGGGTAAGGTTATCTACCGAGCCTGGCAACTAGGGGCACGCTTTGATGGCTGGAGTGAACACTTCAATTACGAAATCTGGCTAAGCGCCTTCAAGGAGTCCGGGCTCGAGCCCGGCTTCTACGCTCAGCGACAGCGCCCCCTTGATGAGCCTCTACCCTGGACCCATATTGATGTTGGACTCCGCCCGGTTTTCCTGAAGCGAGAATACCAGCGAGCCCTTAAGGGTGAGGAAACCCCGGACTGCCGCCACCAAGCCTGTAGTGCCTGCGGGCTGGAGAGGTGGCAGCCGGAGTGCCAGCAAAGGCAACGGTTAGCTTCAGGTTAGACCAAGCCAACATCAATAATTTACCAGACCAAGTCCTAGTCAAGGCTGGCGATGGCAACCACACTATCACTGGCACCAAGCCTCATCAGTCGCACCCCCTGTGTGCTCCGGCCCTGAACGGTGATGCCCTTTCTGGGGTCTTTCTCCCTCACCGGAGTGCGGGTGATAATGCCATCAGCCGATATAATCATAAGCTGCTGCGACTGGGTTACCACTTTGGCGGCAGCCACCTCACCCGTTTTATCGGTAGTCCTAAAGGTCCTTACCCCACTGCCGGCACGGTGCTGGCATGGATAGTCGTTAATGGCAGTGAGCTTGCCGTAGCCGCCGGCAGTGACTATCAGTAGAAAGGCATCGGCATAGGCAATATCAATACTGACCACCTGGTCATCAGCTATCAGCCTGAGGGCGCGCACACCGCCACTGGTCCTCAAGCTGGCTCTTAAACTAGAGACCGCGAACTTGATTGACTGACCATTCTGAGTCACCAGGATGACATCATCCGGGTCAGTTCCCAGACATGCCGCCGCCAACTCATCACCTTTCTCCAGATCCATAGCGATAAGCCCGCTACTTCGTACCGAGCGGAAATTCTCCACCGCCGTCTTCTTTATCTCCCCGCGGCAAGTAGCCATGAGCAGGTAGCTACCTGGCTTAAACTCACTTACAGCTATCACCGCCGTAACCCTCTCCCCCTCGGTGATGGGGAAAAGATTAATCACCGCCATCCCTTTAGCCACCCGGGAGCTATCAGCCGGGATTTCGTAGCACTTAATCGAGAAGACCCGGCCCCGATTGGTAAAGAACAACAGGTTATCATGGGTATCAGTCACCACCAAAAACCTGGCCGCATCTTTCTCCCTGGTTACCATGCCAATAATGCCCTTACCACCACGATGCTGCGGCGTGTAAGCACGGGACGGGACCTGTTTGACAAACCCCCGGTTACTGAGCGTTACCACCATCCTCTGATGCGGGATAAGGTCTTCCTCGCCAAATTCAGTCACCCCCTCGGCAGTTATCTCGGTTCGCCGCGGGTCACTAAATTTAGACTTTATCTCAGCCACCTCCTCCTTTATCAGAAGAAGCATCCTCTTGGAGTTAGCCAGCAGGTCCTCCAAATAGGCAATGGTTTTTACCACCACGGCATATTCATCAAGGAGCTTGTGCCGCTCCAAGCCGGCCAGTCGGCGTAACTGCATCTCAAGGATGGCCTGAGCCTGAGCCTGAGTTAAGCTAAAGTTGGTCATAAGGTTATGGCGCGCCGTCTCGGTGGTGTCTGATTTACGTATAGTGGCCACTATCCTGTCTATATTGTCCAAGGCAATCCTAAACCCCTCCAGGATGTGAGCCCTGCTTTTAGCCACCTTCAGCTCAAAGCGGGAACGTCGGGTGATAACCTGACGACGGAAATCTATATAATGGTAAAGCGCCTCCTTAAGGCTAATTACCCGGGGCTGACCGGCAACTAAAGCCAGCATGTTAGCAAAGAAAGCAGACTGCATGGGAGTATATTTATAAAGGCTATTAAGCACCTGCTGTGACTGGGCTTCTCTCTTAAGCTCAATAACAATACGCATACCCTGGCGGTCTGACTCATCACGCAATTCACTGATGCCAGTAATCTTCTTATCCTTGACCAGCCCAGCTATTCTTTCCACCAGAGCCGCCTTGTTCGTCTGATAAGGAAGCTGGGTGACTACTATTTGACGGTGTCCCGTCCCGGAAGCAGTCTCCGTGTAAGCCCTGGCCCGAACCACTATCCGGCCACGCCCGGTAGCATAGGCGCTTCTAATCCCATCCTGCCCCAGAATGATGCCGCCGGTAGGAAAATCAGGCCCCTTAACAAACTCCATAAGCTCATCAACGGCGGCCGCAGGGTTATCAAGAAGACAGGCGATGGCATCACACACCTCCCCCAGGTTATGCGGCGGGATGCTGGTCGCCATGCCAACAGCAATTCCAGAGCTGCCGCTAACCAGTAGATTGGGGAACCGGCTGGGCAGAACCATCGGCTCCTTAAGGCTAGCATCAAAATTAGGCATAAAGTCGACGGTATCCTTATCAATATCAAGAAGCATCTGCTCGGCAATCTCGGTCAGGCGCACCTCGGTATAACGCATAGCCGCCGGTGGGTCATTGTCAATACTACCAAAGTTGCCCTGCCCATCAATAAGCACATGGCGCATAGAGAAGTCCTGCGCCATACGCACCATGGCATCGTAAACAGAAGTGTCTCCATGAGGGTGATACTTACCCAATACCTCGCCGACAACACGAGCACTCTTCTTATGAGGGCTTGAGTGCGCAAGCCCCAAGCCATCCATAGCATAAAGAATGCGTCGGTGCACCGGCTTTAGTCCATCCCGAACATCCGGTAAGGCACGGGAAACAATGACGCTCATGGCATAATCAAGGTAGGAACTCTTCATCTCATCTTCAATGTTTATCTGCCTAATTTTACCTAAAACCATCTTTTCTTAAGCCTCCTGTTCTTCGTCTTCTTCAGTATCACCTTCCGTAGGCTCCCCAGACAGCGACTCTACCTCATCTCCACCGACTAAGGTAAAGTCAGGCTCTCCCGCCGCCTCATACTTCAACTGACGCCTGAATATTCTATCGCCAGCATAAGGGCCAAGACCCTCAACCCCCCTTGACGGGAAGGAAAGTTGCTCCACCTGAGAAGGGTGCTGATATACCTCCCTGATAATGACCACCATCATATCTTCTGATGAGCTAACAACGGCGGCCAGATATCTGTTGCCCCCCTTGATTAGCTTGATAAGGCGCTGAGCGTTTTTTGGCTCCACCTGCCCCAGATACTCCCCACGACCATTTTCCACCACTAAATTAGCCCCTTCTATCCGTAAATGTACCCTATCACCAGCCACCATTTTGGCCAGTATCTCCTTTGGCGCCAAGCGGAAGAGCCCAACCACCCCCGCCTTGCCGGTTTCCTCAATAAAGTGCCGTGGCTCTACCCTATGAAAACTATCCTCTTCAGCCACCGCCTCCCCTAGATGGGACAGGCGACGAAGGTTCTTCTCGGCAATGGCATTATAAGGGTCAAGCTCTTTAGCCCGGCTGTAGGCTTGCCTAGCTTTTAAATACTCCCCCAGCTCCATATAGGCTCTGCCCAACCGATTGTAGGCATCAACATCATTAAGGAAATTCTCTATGATGCTCTTATTAGTCTCTACCGCCTCTCGCCAGCGACCTTCCATAGCCAGGGCTATCGCCCGTTTACTGCTCTGTCGTATTAGTCTTGCCTCTTCCTCACTGCGGTATGACATCCTCTCCTCCCTGGGCTATCCGGCTTACCATTATTAGCCTGAGCTATTATTTTACCCCAGCCAGGTCAGCTAAACAAGCCAGAAGCTATCACCAGCAAGTCATTTATTTATTAAAAAAGTTCTAAAATTGACAAACCACCCTAGCTATGATAGGCTTCAGTTTGCTCAAAATAGAAGAGCCCACATCTAACAGGAGGCAAATTATAGTGCGAGATAGAGTAGAGGTAGTATTAAATAAGATTCGTCCCGCCCTTGTGGCTGATGGCGGCAATCTTGAGCTGATTGATGTTAACGACGGCGTGGTCAAGATAAAACTAACCGGTGCCTGTGCTGGCTGTCCTATGTCCACCATGACCTTAAAGATGGGGATTGAACGAATCCTAAAGCAAGACATCCCTGAAATTAAGGAAGTAGTCGCTGTCTAAGCAGGCCGGCAGACCCAAAATTTAAGGGGGGTGATAGTTTTCATCCCCTTAGTTAATTTACTCTGCTACCTCCAGCTCAAAGGCTCGGTGTAAGACCCTGACCGCCTCCTCAACCCTGGCCTCGGAAATTATACAGGTTATCCTTATCTCCGAGGTGGTGATTAGCTGAATATTTATGCCCTTCTCGCTTAAGGCACTGAACATTCTGGCGGCATAACCAGGGGTGTTTTGCATGCCGGTGCCAATGATACTGATTTTGCCCAGTTTAGCATCACTAACACACTGCCTGGCGCCAATTGAGTCAGCTATAGGTTTCACCACCCCCATTGCCCTTCTCAGGTCACTTTTGGCTACGGTAAAGGTCAGGTCGGTAATACCCTCAATACTGGCGTTCTGAACGATGGTATCAACACTGATACCGGCAGAAGCCAGAGGCTCAAAGATAGAGACAGCAATGCCCGGTCGGTCAGGAACACCAACCACAGTTAGCTTGGCCACATTCAGGTCATGAGCTATACTTGTCACTTTATTTCGCACTTCCATAGACACCCCTCCATGAATTAAAGTACCCGGACTCTCAGAAAAGCTGGAAGCTACCAGAATGGGAATTTTATATAACTCTCCCAGCTCAACCGCCCGCGGGTGCAGCACCCTGGCGCCATAGCTTGCCAGCTCCAGCATCTCCTCATAGCCAATCTCGGCTAAAGGGCGGGCTTGAGGGACCAGGTGCGGGTCAGCAGTATAGACCCCGTCAACATCAGTATATAGCTGGCATACCTCCGCCCCTAAACTTGCCGCTAAAGCCACCGCCGTGGTGTCCGAGCCACCCCGCCCCAGGGTGGTGATATCCATCTCCTCAGTAATTCCCTGAAAGCCGGCAACAATGACGATGTTTCCCTTCTTGAGCTCCTCAACCACCCTTTCGGACTCAACCTTTAAGATGCGAGCCCGGC
>DAOVGW010000047.1 GCA_030672225.1 Dehalococcoidales bacterium
AGGAGATGCTCAAATGCCACCATATGCCTTTTTTCATAAGAAGTTTATCCCCCTGGCTGAAGCCAAGGTCGGGGTTATGACCCATGCCCTCCACTACGGCACCGCTCTCTTTGAGGGCATCAGGGGTAACTGGAACAGCGAGCAGCTGCAGATGTATATTTTCCGTCTTAGAGAGCACTATGAGCGGCTGCAAAAGGGCTGCCACCTTCTGAAGATTAACCTGCCCTACGCCGTAGACGAACTATGCCGGATAACTGTTAAACTGGCGGAGAAGTGTGGTTTTCGGGAGGATATATACATCCGCCCTCTGGCCTACAAAAGCTCAGAAGCTTTAGGTGTCCGCCTCCATGACCTGGAAGATGACTTCTTGATTTTTGCCATCCCCTGGGGACGCTACCTGGACATGGATGCCGCTAAATGCTGCGTCTCTTCGTGGCGGCGTCCTGATAGTAATGTAATCCCGCCACAGGCCAAGATTACCGGCCTCTATATAAATAACGCTTTTACCAAAACAGAAGCTGTGGAGAATGGCTTTGATGAGGGAATTATGCTCACCCCGGATGGCTATGTCTCGGAGGGGAGTGGTGAAAATATTTTTCTGGTGATAAACGGGCGCCTGGTCACCCCGGCCAGCTACAATAACATCCTGATGGGCATTACCCGGGATACGGTAATAAAACTGGCCCAAAACGAGCTGGGTATAGACACCATAGAGAGACCAGTTGACCGCAGTGAACTCTATACTGCTGATGAGTGCTTCCTGACCGGCACCGCCGCTCATATAACCCCGATAGCTGAAATAGACCGCCGCAGGATAGGCAGTGGCGGCATTGGCGAGATAACGGGAAAGCTGCAAGAACTCTACTTTGAGGTGATAAGGGGCTCAAACCCCAAATACCTTGCTTGGTGCGCCGCTGTCTATAAAAAGTAAGATCTTTGGGAGGTCAAAATGACTGAGGCCGTAGCCATAGTTGTTGGTTACCTGCTGGGCTCTACACCATCAGCCTATCTTGCCACCCGCCTGGCAGTCGGCAAGGATATTCGCCATCTGGGGGGAGGTAACGTCGGTGGCTTAAATATCTTCCGGGAAGTAGGGTTTTGGCCGGCTGCGGCTGTAGTTATAGTTGACCTAGGCAAGGGGGCGGCGGCAGTGGCTGTTGCCTATTGGTTACTAGAAGTAACCACACCCTTCGTGCTGCTGGCGGGACTGGCGGCAGTAATAGGTCATAACTGGATGGTCTGGCTGAAATTTAGCGGCGGCAAAGGCGTGGGGGCTGCCTTCGGCGCCCTGGCTGTTTTATTCCCTGTCTATGGATACCCGCAGGGCTTGGCAATCCTGTTTGGCATAATTCTTATCCCCTTCATATTCACCCGCAATGTTGCCTTATCTACGGGTATTGGCCTCGTTGCTTTACCCCTCATCGTCTGGTTTCTTACCGGCTCAGGATTGGCCACCATTGTTGCCGTCGTTCTGGGACTGATGATAGCTCTAAGATTTCTGCCGACGGCGCTAGCCGCCATAAAGAAATCCGGCGTGGCAGGAGCCTTTGGTGTTGACCACTGGCAGCGGGACAAGAGCAAGAGAGAAAGCTAGCCTACTTTTTAGCCGAACTAGCCCTAAGTGACTTAAATAAACAGATGACCTGGCAGCTTTCCTCCAGCGCCGTGGTCAAGCGGTAGGCTTCCTCAAGTAACTGACCGATGGCAAAACTGCCGTGGCCGCGCACCATAACAACCCTGTGCCGCTTAAGCGCCAGAGCAATAACAGCAGCCGGCTCCCCCGGGCTCGCTTCCGTATGCCAATCAAGGACAGGGACCCTACCGACTACAGAAAGCCCTTCATCATTAGGCACAATCTCAGCCTCGGTCAGTGACAGGGCGATAGCATGAGGTGGATGGGCATGGACAATGGCTAGTGCCTGGGTTTGCTGGTAAATAGCGCGGTGGACAGGCAGTTCCATTGAGGTTAGTGGCGTTGCTCGGTCATTTTTACTTATTCCGGTCTCTACTAAATCATTCTCACAAAGACAACTAAGCTGGCTGACGCGACGGGTTATGATGATACGCTCCCCGAGCCTGATACTCAGGTTTCCACTATGGGAGGAGACCAGTCCCCTAGTAAAAAGGTCACGGCCTACAGACTGAAACTGAGATAAAATCATGGCTTGCCCTTTACCAGCCAGTTGCTATAACGAACTATTGATAGTCTATACTCACTGGCGGTAAAAAAGCAAACCAGGGGCTAGGCCAACTGCCTGATGACAGCGACCACCCGTCCCTGAACCTCAACATTGTCGGGGGCAACATATATAGGCTTCACCCCCCTATTTGCCGGCTGGAGCCGGATGCGGCCGGGTTCAACATATACTTTTTTCAGCGTGACCTCTTTTTCTGCCTTGAGCCATACCGCCGCCATCTCCCCGTTTTCCACCACACTCACATACTGCATGAGGACTATATCACCATCATTAATTAGGGCGTCCACCATTGATGAACCCTTTACCCTCAAGGCATAAACTCCTTGCCTGCCCCGGGTCAAATCCTCAGTCACCTCCAGAGTCTCCGACGAGGCGGAGCTGTCCCAGGTGTCAGCATCGGGCACAGGAATCGGCTCACCAGCCGCTATCTGACCGATAAGAGGCACTTGAAGGAGACGCCCTGGGGTAGGACGGGGCACCAGTTCAATACCGCGCGCTACCTCACGGTGACGACGAATATAGCCCTGCCTCTCTAAAATATTCAGGTTATAGTCAGCAACAGACGTTGAGCTTAAGCCACAGCCAGCCACGATATCTCTGATGGTGGGAGGATAGCCCATATCCCGCCAAAAACGGTGTATAAAGTCAATAATGCTACGCTTTTTGGGTGATAGTTCTTCTATCTTCCTCTCCATAGAGCCACCTTGGAAGAACATCTGTTCTACAATTTTATACCAAAAGGGTCTTTTTGTCAATAGAGGGCTTAATAAACAAGACGCCCTATCAAGAGACGGTGGCAAGCCACTACGCTGACGCTCTGCACTTAGCAGCTTCTTTTAAAGATAAGGCGCTTTTTCTTTGTGGTAAACTACTCAGCCGAAGATTCGGCCAGGGCCTTATTTAGCTTTTTCATCAGTCGCGCTTTTCTTCGGGCGGCGTTATTGGGGTGGATGACCCCCTTCTGGGCCGCTTTGTCCAAAGAACTGATGGCGGTTGTCACTGCACTCTGAGCCTCGTTAAGCTTGCCGGAGAAGACAAGCTCTTCTGCTTTGCTCACCATGGTCTTAGCCTGGCTACGGACGGGCTTATTTCGCTGTTGCCTTCTTTGGGCTACCCGCATCTGTTTTTTGGCTGACTTGGTATTTGGCAAATGTCTACCTCCCTTAAATTTTTTAAAAGCCTAGCCCCGCCTTACACCTACGAGGAGCCGGACTTTACCATAGATTCGTCCCCTACCCGGGCAACGCTTATCATTCCCCGAACACTTTCAATTTTGGCTAGCAGCCGGCCTAGCTGTGCCAGTCCTCTCGTCTCCAAAGTAAAGTATAGAGAAGTAGTGCCATTATCGTGCTCGGTAACACTCATATTAGCGATATTGACCTTCTCCTCGGCGACAACGGTGGAGATATCACGTATCAGCCCCACCCTATCCCAGGCTTCAACCTGGACCCTGACGGGATAGAGAGAATCAGCCTGCCCCCACTCCACCTTGACCAGCCTCTCCTTCTCGTCCTCACGAACCACATTGTAACAGTCCTGACGGTGGACTGTCACCCCCCGGCTACGGGTCACATAGCCGACAATCTTATCGCCGGGAACAGGGTGACAGCACTGGCCTAAATTGGTTAGTAAGTCACCAACACCCAGCACCTGGACAGTCGATACCGGTGGCTTGGGCAGCGTAATCTCGGCAGCCACTCTCGGTCGCTCTTGCTGAGCAGTTAGCTTCAGGGTAATATGGTGGGTACTGACGCCGCCATAACCGATAGCCGCCAGAAAATCATCCACACCGTCATACTTAAAAATCTTGGCCAGCGCCTCCCGATCACCAACTTTAAGGCCAAGGCGCTTAAGCTCCCGCTCCAGTAGCTCCCGGCCACGCTCAATATTCTCCGCCCGCTCCTGTTTCTTAAACCACTGCCGGAGCTTTTCCCGAGCATGGGAAGTTTTAACATAACCCAGATGGGGGCTTAACCAGTCCCGGCTGGGGCCCTTATCCCGCTTGGACGATAAGATTTCGACGACATCACCGTTATCTAGCTGATGCTCAAGAGACACCAGCCGGCCGTTTACTTTGGCGCCAATACAACGGTGTCCTAGTTCCGTATGAACCCGGTAGGCAAAATCAAGCGGGGTCGAGCCCTTGGGTAAATCCTTTATCTCTCCCTTCGGGGTGAAGACAAAGACCTGGTCTTTGAAAATATCAGTCTTAACCGATTCCAGAAACTCCTCGGCGCCGCTGAGCTCGCGGTGCCAATCAATTAGTTGGCGTAGCCAGCCGATTCTCTCCTCAAAACGTATGTCCTTCTTACCACCCTCTTTATAGCGCCAGTGAGCGGCTACTCCGTACTCAGCGATACGATGCATCTCGTGGGTACGAACCTGAACCTCAAGAGGAATTGTCCCCAGGCACATTACTGCGGTATGCAGTGACTGGTAGCCATTTGGTCTGGGATTAGCGATAGAGTCGTCAAATGCGCCCGGTAGTGGGTGCCACAAGCTGTGGACGATACCTACCGCACTATAGCAGTCAGTCACAGTGCCGACCAGTACCCGAAGGGCAAGAAGGTCATACATGTCATTAAAGTCTTTGCCCAAGGCAGAGTATTTCTCCATTTTCTGGTAAATGCTGTAAAGGTGCTTGGGTCTACCTGATATCTCAGCTTTAAGACCAGCCCGGTCAAACTCCTTCTTTAGAATCTCAATTACCTCGGCTATAAAGCTCTCCCGCTCGGTGCGCCGGGCGGCAACCAGATTGACAATCTGGTTGTACTTCTGCGGCTCAAGATAACGGAAAGACAGGTCTTCCAGCTGCCACTTTAGCTCCCATATCCCCAAGCGATGGGCTAGTGGTGCGTATATCTCGGCAGTTTCCTGGGCAATACTGCGCTGCTTCTCCGGGGACAGGGCATCCAGGGTGTACATATTGTGTAATCTGTCAGCCAGCTTGATAAACACCACACGGAGGTCTTCAGCCATGGCCACCAGCATTTTTCTCAGGTTCTCTGCTTGCTCTTGCCTGGTTGTTATACCTCCTCGTCGTGTTACCTCGGCCGGCGCTTGCCAGGAGAGCCTGCCCAGCTTGGTGGTGCCGTCGACCAGCTTGGCTACCTCTGAGCCGAACCTGGCCTCGATCTTCGAAATCGGTATCCCGCAGTTCTCGGGAACATCGTGGAGCAGGGCAGCTACCAGGGAGCTGGTATCCAGTTGAAGCTCCGCCAGGGTC
>DAOVGW010000012.1 GCA_030672225.1 Dehalococcoidales bacterium
AGCCCGGCGGCAATCGACAGTGGACTGCTATAGTCGGCCCAATTGAGCTCTTTGGGGATGATACCCTTGCCCGAGCCAGAGACGCCAGCCGAGACAATCTGTTCGAGACTTACCTTCTCACCTAGCCGGGCAATTAGTGAATTAACTGCCGCTGTAGGATTGGAGGTTATTTTTTCGCTGTCAAGCTGAATGACCTTGTCGGTGTCATCAATAAGTGCCAGCTTGACCCTTACCGAGCCGATATCCAAACCTAGAGAAAAAGTCATTTTCGTGGCACTAATTCTAACACAGGTGAGGTTTTTTAGGAAGGCTAAGCTATAACGGGTTGATTTTCACTTTGCCGGGGGATACTCTTCTAGTGGATAGGTAAAATCTCTTCTAAGGTCTACAAGCTTTGGCTTGTTCAAAATGACTTTTTATGCCCAGATTATAGCACAGGACTGGTTAAGAGGGGGTAACCTGGGTACTTTCACCTATTCATCCCTAGCTCATCTCCCCAGCTTCTGTTGTCCAGACTCTAGCCAGTTCCTTAGCCAGCAGGGCGTGTTCGGGTTTTTCTAAAGTCTTGTCTTTTTCAAAGAGTCTTATTGCCTCACTGCGGACTAGCTCCAGCAGAGCCACATCAGAGAGTTTAGCCATGCGCAGGTCGGGCAGTCCGCTCTGGCGGGTGCCGAAGAACTCTCCCGGCCCACGCAGCCTCAAGTCCTCTTCCGCCAGCTCAAATCCATCCTGAACCTTCTCTATTATGTCCAGCCGCTCTCTACTTATCTCTGAGGGATTCTCAGACAGCAGCATGCAGTAGCTCTGCTCCTTGCCTCTACCTACCCGACCACGAAACTGATGCAGTTGAGATAGGCCAAAGCGATCGGCGCTCTCTATCAGCATAACTGTGGCGTTGGGCACATCAATGCCGACCTCTACTACCGGCGTTGAAACCAGAATATTAAGCTCATTTGAGCGAAAGCGGCGCATTACCCCGTCCTTCTCTGCTGCCGACATACGCCCATGAAGCAGGCCCAGCTTAAGCTCAGAAAAGACCTCCTGGGATAACCTCTCGTATTCGGCAATGGCTGCCCGAGCCTGAATGGCCTCCGACTCTTCAACCAAAGGGCAGATAATAAATGCCTGACGGCCGGCCGCTACCTGGCGATGAATAAAGGCATAGGCACTCTCCCGCTGCCGTGGTTTAAGCCACTTCGTCTTTATCACCTGTCTCCCCGGCGGCAGCTCATCTATCACTGACAGGTCAAGGTCGCCATATAAGGTCAAGGCCAGTGTTCGTGGTATAGGTGTTGCCGTCATTACCAGTACATGGGGGCTAAATCCCTTCTGCCGTAGTGCTGAGCGCTGAGTAACGCCAAAGCGGTGCTGTTCGTCAACTACGGTCAGTCCCAGTCGAGCAAACTCCACACCTTTTTGAATTAGGGCATGGGTGCCGATGACAATATCTATCTCTCCCTCCAAGATGAGTTGCTGGAGCTCCTGCTTCCTGGCTTCTTTAATATCACCAACAAGCAGCGCTACGGTAACCAGGCGTGGTAGTAGCCCGGAGTAGCTATGTAGATAGTCCTCCGTTACTTCTTGGTGCCCGGCTCTGGATAGGAGGTGACAGATATTGGTGAAGTGCTGCTCAGCCAGAATCTCGGTAGGCGCCATAAATGCCCCCTGGTATTCATTAGCCGCCGCCATAAGTAAGGCGGCAGTAGCTACCACTGTCTTACCACTGCCTACCTCCCCCTGTAGCAGGCGAGACATCGGGATTGGTTTCCCCAGGTCAGCCAGTATTTCCCTGAGCACTTTTTGTTGAGCCACGGTTAACTCAAAGGGTAAAGAATTTAGCAAGGTTTGAAGCACCGATGTCTTAGCAGCAAAAGGGCTACCCGGCTGACCTTCCTGCCACTGACGCTTTCTGCTTAGGACGCCAAGCTGCAGGAGAAAGAGTTCATCAAAAGCCAGGCGTACCCGCGCCCGGTCCTTCACTTCCTCGTCTTCGGGAAAGTGAGCCTGAGAAATGGCCTCAGGCAGCTCTAAGAGGTTACACCGCTCTCGCAACTCCGGTGGCAGACAGTCTTCCATCTTATAGGCCCACTGGTCAACGGCCCCTTTCATCAGTTTTCTTACCTGGCGGGGCTTGAGCCCCTGGGTCAGCGGGTAGAGGGGAACCAGACGCCCGGTATGTACTAGTTCTCTCTCCTCGGCTAGTTCCCACTCCGGAGATTCAAATACCGGTCGCCCGTTAAACATGACTACCCGACCGCTTAAGACTACCCGTTTATTAGTAGCCAGTTGTTTGACTAGGTAGGGGTTATTAAACCATACCACCCTGACATTACCAGTCTCATCACCGACAATCGCCTCAGTAGAGCGCCGACCACCAAGCCTAACCTCACGCGCCTGCCACACATTGGCAATAATGGTCTCCTCCTTGCCCTCGGTTAGCTGTGAGATAGACTTTCGCTGACTATAGTCAAGGTGACGATTGGGGAAGAAATATAAGAGGTCCCGAACTGTACTAACACCCAGCTTACCGAACTTGGCCGCCAGGTTTTGACTGATGCCCTTTATAACAGTAATCGGTGAGTTTAGGGAGAGACCAGTGCCTGCCCCTCTTACTCCTGGCTTTGATGATAGTCGGTGAACCCTCGGGGTTGGTTTTACTTCAACCTTCTTATCTACCGGGTGCTCAACCTCAGATAGAAAGCCAAGCACCTCGTTAACCCATTCGGTACGCTGCTCTCTACTGAGCGAGGTATAGTTAGAGTTAACCAGACGAAGCCTATGAAATTGCTTTTGAGATTGGGGGTCGGTTATTGCCCCCATAGACTTAACTGCCCATTTATTGAGGAATTTATCCAGCCCACCGATTACTGCTGAATCGGTATAGCCCTTTTTATGCTCAAGCTCAAGAATCTTACGCAGTGGAGCAAAATCTACTGACAAGACCCTGTCTCCGTTCGCCCTGACAGGCAGCTAAGGGCAAGAAAAACTCAACTTTGGCCGGTGCAGGGATGGTAAGGAAACTCCTCAGCCAGTTGGGGTGTCAGGTCGGCAGTACCAAATACTCCTTTAGGCTAGTTTCCTTCCCCTTCCAGAACGGATACCGCCATGGCACCAGGTCCGGCATATGTTCCCACCACCGGGCTAATTGTTGACCTGTAGATGCGCTCTTTAGGGAATAACGAACTGAGACGCTCAACCAGCTTATCGGCATCATCAGGGGTAGTAGCATGTTCCACCGCCAGCGCCTCAATGTTGGAGAAGCCAGCTACAAAATTGTATAAATAATCCATACCTGCTGCTCGAGACCGCAACTTCGTTTTCTCTGACATCTCGCCATCCTTCACAGTAAGAATTGGCTTTATTGATAACATTGCCCCCAGCACCCCCCGTGCCTTACCGATACGACCCCCCTTGGCTAGATACTCAAGGGTGTCAAAATAGGCAATAAGATGTGACCGGGGCATAGCCCTACGCACCAGACCAGCAGCCTCGTCCAGGTTTACCCCAGCCTGAGCTGCCTTGGCCGCAGCAATGACTATCAGTCCCAGTCCCATTGCCACTGTCTGGGAGTCAATCACTTCAATGCGGCATTTCCCCTCCACCATACCCTTGGCATTAGTTGCTGATTCATAGGTGCCACTGAGCTTAGAGGATAGAGTAATGACTAGAATTTCATTGGTTTCCTCAGCCAGCTTGTTGTAGACATCAATGAAATCTCCGGGAGGGGGTTGCGTGGTCTTAGGCCAGTGAGCATCGTGAGCCAACCTATGATAGAATTCATCGGTGGTCATAGTAACCCGGTCAAGAAAGGCTTCATGACCAAAAGATACCGTTAGTGGCACAACGGTAATCCCCAGCTCCTCGGCCATGTCACTGGTAATATCAGATAGACTGTCGGTAACAATTTTGACTGCCATAGCAAAAACCCTCCTTTTTACTCAATAGAAACAATATAATTATAGTGTGGCTGGCCGCCTTTAACTACCTCAACCTGAAGGTTAGGGTATTTTCCGAAGATGCTAGCATTAACCTGCTGAGCCTCAGCCTCCTTGGTATCCGCCCCATAGTATATGGTAACTACCTCAGCTTTGTCTAAATCTACCTTGGATAAGACATCACCCAGAACATCAACACTTTTATCACCAGCGGCTACCAGATTGCCATCCAGAAGGCCAATAGCCTGTTTCTTCTTAATGTTGAGCCCGTTTAGCTTGGTCGAACGTACCGCCCGAGTAATTTCAATAGTCTTCACTGTTGACATGGCTTCTGTCATAATCCTACCGTTAGTTTCAAAGTCGGCCTCATAATCAAAGGCTAAAAGTGCCGCTACACCCTGTGGGATTGTTTCCGTAGGCACTACCTTAATGCTTTTCTCAGTCAAGGATTTGACCTGTTCAGCAGTAAGCACTATGTTTTTATTATTGGGCAGGATAATAACCTTATCTGATGCTACTTGCTCTACAGCCTGGAGCAAATCCTTAGTGCTGGGGTTCATTGTCTGCCCCCCGAGGACAATGGCGGCTACTCCCAGGCTGGTAAAAACATCAGTCAGCCCATCCCCGGAGACAACAGCGGTAATTGCCATACCAGTCACCGGTGCCCTCCCCCTCTGCATCTCCAGGAATTCCAGGCGCTGCTCATCCATATTTCGTATGCTCACATGGTGCGTGGTGCCCAGTGAGGTGGCATAGTGAATAACATTGCCCGGGTCCAGGGTGTGGATATGAACCCTGATCATAGCATCATCGCCAACTACAATCAGAGATTCCCCCTTCTTTGCCAACTTTTTCCTGAGTTGATCTAGTTCAAGGTCCTTTCCCTTAAGCATAAACTCGGTACAGTAGCCGAAAGGAGTCTCATCAACAGCTAATCTTTCTGGCGCCGTGATAGCAAGTGGCGTTAGCGGTATATTGCTGGCAATCATCTGGGGCTTGCGGAACTGCATCTGTTCTGCCTCGCCTCTTAAGTAACGTAGGGCACCTTCCAGAATGGTATACAAACCCTGCCCACCGGCATCCACCACCCCAGCCTCCCTTAATACGGCAAGAAGACTGGGGGTATTAGCCACCGACTCACTGGCGGCATCAACTGCCGCTTCCATAACCGAAACAGGGTCATCACTGCCACTGGCAGCCTGTGCCTGGGCAGCGGCGGCGGCGTCCTTAATCACGGTAAGAATGGTCCCCTCTACAGGATTACTCAACCCCTTATAGGCCATCGTTGATGCCTGCAAAAGGGCATTAGCCAGGTCACTACCGTTAAATGCTTCCTTTTCTGCCAAACCCTGCGCCAAGCCGCGCCAGAATTGCGATAGAATTACGCCGCTATTACCGCGAGCCCCCATCAGTGCCCCGCTAGCCATAGCTTGAGCCACTGCTGAAACATCACGGTCATGAACCCTGTCGGCTTCCTCTATTGTGGAACGCATGGTAAGCAGCATGTTAGTTCCACAATCACCATCTGGCACCGGGAAGACATTCAAAGCATCTATATCTGAAGCACTCTTTTCTAGCCAGTTAGTCGCCGCGGCAAACATCTCCCGCAGGTCTTGCCCACTGATAGTATTTGCTTGCTCCATTTTAGGCCATCCTTTTGAAAATGCTTGTCACCCCACCCTCACCCTTGCCAAGTCTTTTCAGTTATGATAGTATTACCAATGGGATTTTACACCATTTTTTTTTGCCAGTCAACGGGGATAATATACGACTATGAAATGTGACCTATGTGGCAAATCAGCCCAATTCGGGCATAATGTCAGCCATTCCAAGCGGCATACTAATCGCCAGTGGCTACCCAATATTCATCCAGCAACTCTAATAATAGACGGCAAAAAAAGGCGACTCAACCTGTGCACCAGATGCCTGCGCTCACAACGAAAACCAGCTAAGGCTGTTTAGGAACCTCCTGACTTCTTATTGACCCTCTTAAAATCAGGCCTAACCATTTTTTTGGCAGCGGCTAATGCCTTCTCCACCTGCCTTGGCGCGGTACCACCGATGACATCCCTGGTAGCGATAGATGAGGCTACCGTGATACTTTTGACGTCCTCTCCAAATAGGGGAGAAAAGCACTTAAACTCACTAAGGCTAAGCTCACTAAACGATTTGTCCTTTTCTATGCCGTAGCTTACCAGTCTGGCAACTATGCCGTGGGCATTGCGGAAGGTTTCCCCTTTTCTTACCAGATAATCAGCTAAATCAGTGGCTAAAAGATAACCTTGACTTGCCGCCCGCTCCATATTTTCAGCCTTAACTTTTATGGTTTTAACCATGCCGGTAAATACCCCCAGGGTGGATAGCAACGTATCTACGGTATCAAAGAGACCCTCTTTATCCTCCTGCAAATCTCTATTGTAGGACAGGGGCAAAGCCTTCATAGTTGTCAGTAGAGATAAAAGATTGCCATAGACCCTTCCTGTCTTACCCCGAGCAACTTCAGCGACATCCGGGTTTTTTTTCTGGGGCATAAGACTTGAGCCGGTGGCATAAGCCTCATCAAGCTCAATAAAGCTAAACTCGGCTGAAGACCATAAAATAATCTCCTCAGCCAGCCGGGAGAGGTGCATCATGCACAGACTGGCGGCGGCCCCGTACTCAATTACGAAGTCTCTATCTGAAACGGCGTCAATGCTATTGGGGCTTATCTGGCTAAATCCCAACTCGCCGGCTAAAAACTCCCGGTCAACATTATAAGTAACACCAGCTAAAGCCCCGCTACCCAGGGGCATAACATCGGTTCGCTTTAAGCAGTCACTAAATCGGTCAACATCCCGCTGAAGCATCTCAAAATAGGCCAACAGATGATGGGCCAAAAGTACCGGTTGTGCTGGCTGCAAATGGGTGTAGCCCGGTATAACCACACTTTTATTTTCTTCAGTCAGGCTAATTAATGCTCGCTGGAACTGCCTTAAGCTGGCCAGGGTTTCAGAGATTGCCTCCTTAACAAAGAGACGCACATCTAGAGCTACCTGGTCATTTCTGGAGCGAGCTGTGTGCAGCTTACCAGCCACCTCACCTACCAGCTCCCCTAACCTGGCTTCAATAGCCATATGGATATCTTCCAGTTCGGGTTTGAACTCAAATTTACCCTGCTCTAACTCTTCCCTAATTGATGCCAACCCGTCAGTAATAACTTCAGCCTCTTCTTGTGAGATGATGCCCTGTTTGGCCAACATCCTGACATGGGCAATACTACCTCTAATGTCATAGGGGTATAAACGCCAGTCAAAGGGCAGGGAAGAAGTATATTTTACCACCAGTTCATCAGCGGCTTTTTGAAAACGGCCCCGTATATGGTTCATTTATTATCTTCTCCTGTTTTCTTTGGTTGCATAATATTTAACGGCCCCTCAGCCTCGCCTAATGGCTGTATTTGGACCTGGGTTCTAACCGGAAGCCCCCAGATGTGAATGAAGCCGGGAGCGGCACTCTGGTCAAACTGGTCACCCTTATCATAAGTAGCTAGACCATAGCTATACAGCGATAGCGGCGATTTCCGCCCAACTATACTACATTTTCCCTTGAACAGCTTTAGTCGCACTGTTCCGGTAACAAAGCGTTGTGAGCTCGTGATATAGGCAGCTAAATCCTGATGCTGGGCGGTAAACCAGAGGCCATCATAGATGAGGTCAGCATACTCAGCGGCCACTTTTTGCTTAAAACGCAACTGTGATTTTGACAGGGTGATAGCCTCCAGTGCCCGGTGAGCCTCAAGGAGGACCACCGCCGCTGGTGCCTCGTAAATCTCCCTTGACTTTATCCCCACCAGCCGGTTTTCTACATGGTCAATCCGACCGACACCGTGACTGCCAGCCAGTTCATTTAGCCACCCAATTAAGCTAACGCCACCTAGTTTCTGCCCATCAACAGCCACTGGAGTGCCCGCCTCAAAGCCAATCTCCACATAGCTAGCTTCATCGGGAGCCTCCCTGGGTGATTTTGTCCAGGAAAATGCTTCCTCCGGTGGTTCAACCCATGGGTCTTCTAAGATGCCGCACTCAATACTCCTTCCCCAGAGGTTCTCATCAATTGAATAGGGGCTGGCTAGAGTTATCGGCAACGGGATGTCATAGCGCTTAGCATAGTTAATAGTCTGCTGACGGGTCATGCCCCACTCCCTGGCTGGAGCCATAATTTTAAGCTCTGGTGCCAGGGCACTAATACTGACCTCAAATCTTACCTGGTCATTGCCCTTGCCGGTGCAGCCGTGAGCTACAGCCTGGGCACCCTCCTCCCGGGCTATATCCACCAGTAGTTTAGCCATTAAGGGGCGAGAGAGGGCAGTAGCCAGAGGGTACTGCCCCTCATAGATAGCATCTGCCCTAAGCGCCGGGAAAATAAAATGGTTGACAAATAGTTCCTTGGCATCCTTGACCAGCGCCTTTGTGGCGCCAACTTTAAGTGCCTTATCCCTCACGGTAGAGAAATCAGGCTCGTTGCCGACATCAATAGTAAGAGCAATGACATCCAGGTTATACTTCTCTCTAAGCCATTTGATAGCCACCGAGGTGTCCAGCCCACCACTGTAAGCCAATACTACTTTATCTCGCATTTGAGAACCTTCCTTAAACTAATTAGATTATTTATTAACCCTTCGGGCTTGAGCCCTTCAGGGCGAAGCCTCTACCCCTTAAATATACTCTATATATGACCTTTAGCCAAAGTCTTATCATTATCTAGTCCCAAAGTTACTGTGTAAAAAGTTTGTAATCTGAGAACGAACCCCCTCATATTCCCACCGATAGTCATGTCCCGGTGCTCCTATATAGAGTAGTATCTTGCCATGGTTATCTTGAGATATACCAAACAGAGCCTCCAGGTTGGCGCAGATAATGGTAAAGATGTCCCCATGACTAAAGGAGTCAGGAACTACTCCGTTACTCCTTAATACCAGCGACCTGTCAGAGACAATACTGTTGTCCCAAAAAGGAGGGCCCAGATGGATGCTATAGACCCGTGGATTGTCTCTTAGAATTCTCATCACACTATCACAAATAAGGCTGCCTTCACTTTCACCGGTTATAATCACCCTAAGGTCTTGGATATGACTGGTAAGAAACTTCACCCTGGCGGCTAAATCTTTAGCCTTTGATGGGTAACGGGTTACCATTTCCACAGACTCATTGATATAAACTTGCCAACCTCCGTGTGTCCGCAGATGGTCTAGAAATAGTACTGTAAGGCCTAAGCTGGCTAACTCAGACTCGATACCAGTAACAAGGCCCTGCCCATGTGGAGAATCCTCAATAGGAGTCAATCCCCAACCACCTGAGTTAAAAATAATAACAACATCTTTATCCCTAGCCGCCAAATATGTAGCCAGGAGC
>DAOVGW010000023.1 GCA_030672225.1 Dehalococcoidales bacterium
TTAATATCCTCCCCCTTTGAAGAGATAGATGCTAAAGGAGAGGGGGATAAAGCGGGTCCCCGGGAAAATCGAAGATTTTTCTGGGTGCTTAAAGGGGGTGAGGTTGATAATAAAACCTCTTCCTTGCCAGCTACCGGCATAGTTGCTATACTAAGTGGGCTATCCGGGGTAAGGTGAGCTGTGAATTTTGAGACCATTATCGGGCTTGAGGTACATACCCAGCTAAATACTAAGAGCAAGATGTTCTGTCGCTGCAGTACTGACTATGCCGATGCCACTCCTAATACCTATGTCTGCCCAGTGTGCCTGGGGATGCCCGGTGTTCTACCCACCATCAATCAGCAGGCGGTGGAATATACCATAATGACGGCTCTGGCACTGCACTGCACTGTCTCCGCTCTCACCAAGTTTGACCGCAAGAACTACCCCTACCCTGACCTGATGAAGGGTTATCAGGTTTCGCAGTATGATGCCCCTATTGGGCATCACGGCTGGCTCACAATTTATGCTGATGGTAAGAAGAAGCGGGTGAGTATCACCCGTGTTCACCTTGAAGAGGATGTGGCCAAGCTGCTGCACCGCACTTCCCCGGCTGGGGAAGCTTACAGCCTGGTTGATGTTAACCGCTCCGGGGTACCGCTAATGGAGATTGTCGGTGAGCCAGACCTGCGCTCCCCTGAGGAAGCCAGAGAGTATCTGGTAAAGCTACGCAGCATCCTTCGCTATCTGGGCGTCTCCACGGCCAATATGGAGGAAGGGAGCTTTAGGTGTGATGCCAATATCAGTATTCGCCCCGAGGGCAGCACCGACTTGCTGGCTAAGGTAGAGGTCAAGAATATGAATAGCTTTAAGGCTGTCTACCGGGCGCTTGAGTATGAGGCTCAAAGGCAGAAAAAGGCAGCCGCCGAGGGCAAAAGGCTTGTTCAGGAGACCAGGGGCTGGGTGGAGGAAAGGGGGAAGACGGTTTCCCAGCGCAGTAAGGAGTATGCCCACGACTACCGCTATTTTCCTGAGCCAGACCTGCCGCCACTGGTGATAAGTCGTGACTGGGTGGAGAAAATAAGAGACAAACTGCCAGAACTAGCCGAAGCCAGACGCGACCGTTTTATGGCTGAATACGGGCTATCACTCTACGATACTAATCTGCTTACCGGCTCCAAGGCGATGGCTGACTACTTTGAAGATTGCTTAAAAACTAAAGCGTATAAAAAGCTGCCGCAGAATGAGGCAGCTAAGACGGTGAGTAACTGGCTTCTGGGTGAAGTCAGTCGCATAATAAATGCTAATAACGCAGATATTGTTAACTTTAGAAATAAGGTCGGCCCTGAACAACTTACCAGATTGTTAGTCTTGAACTCACAAGGTGATATTAGCACCGCAACCTCCAAATCTATACTTGAGGAGATGTTTGATACCGGAGAAGATGCCGATGCCATTATTGCTCAGCGAGGACTGAAACAAATCAGTGATACTGCTGAGATTGAAGAAGTAATAAGCCAGGTGATTGAGGCCAATCTTAAGGCAGTAGCTGACTATAAAGCAGGCAAGGCCGAGTCTCTAAAGTTTCTCCTCGGACAGGTGATGCGGGCTACCAGAGGTCGGGTCAATCCCAAGCTGGCAGCCCAACTACTTAAGAAAAAGCTAGAGGAAGGATAAGATGCAAACCTACTTAATTATTGCTCAAATAGTGGTATCTATAGCCCTGGTGCTAATTATTCTGCTTCAGGTTAGAGGTGGTGGACTGGGAGGCATCTTTGGTCAGGCCGATACTGTCTACCGAACCAAACGGGGTGTGGAAAAAACCCTGTTTCAATTCACCATCATCCTGGTAGTTCTATTTGTTGCCATCTCACTAATACTACTCAAACTAGGACCAATGGTAGTAAGTTAAAGGCGTGGCGGCTTTGGTATAGGACTAATGGTAGTGTGAGCACCATAATAACACTGACCACCGATTTTGGCTTAGCTGATGCCTATGTGGCGGCTATGAAGGGGGTAATACTGGGTATTAACCCTGAAGTAAAGATAATAGATATTTGCCATTCTATTAAGCCCCAGAATATCGCCCAAGCCGCCTTTGTCCTGAGTACGGCATATCCATACTTCTCCAAGAAGACCGTCCATGTGGTGGTGGTTGACCCCGGGGTTGGCAGTGAGCGTCGGGCTATTATTCTGAGGACACCAATAGCTTGCTTTGTCGCCCCCGATAACGGTGTCTTGAGTTATGTTATCCAGCAGTCTTTAAGCAAGCCAGTAGAGAAGAGGGGGCAGTTTTCTATCAAAGGAGGGGTGAGGCCGGGAGCGGAGCTAGAAGCGGTGGCTATTACCAATCCCAAGTTCTGGAGGTCACCGGTCAACGCTACCTTCCACGGGCGCGATATCTTTGCCCCGGTAGCGGCGGCGCTGTCGCTTGGCTTTCCACCAATAGACTTTGGTGAGCCCATAGATTCTGTTGAAGTGTTGCCCCTTCCCCGGTCGTCTCAGAGACCAGACGGCACGCTGGTGGGACACATCATCCACATTGATAACTTTGGCAATCTGATAACGAACATAAAAAGCGATGACCTACTGGACAAAGCCGAGCCTATTACTATTGAGGTCGGTGGCCAGCTCATTTTTGGGCTAGAGCGCACCTATGCTGAAGGTGGCGGGTTAATAGCTCTCATCGGCAGTAACGGCTACCTGGAAGTATCACTGAAGGGTGGTAGTGCCAGCTCCCTGCTTGATGCTAGAGTAGGTGATGAAGTAAGATTAAGGCGGTAGTCAGGAGGTAACCAGTGAGCTGTCCTCTTTGTGGAAAAGCCCATATTTACTACTGCGCCAGAAGTGCTGGCCGAAGCATGCGGCAACGGCTCAAAAAGAAAGGAGGTAAGTCATGAAGATAAAAATATGGTTTCTTGAGCTCAGACCGCAGTTCTTGATTCTTTCGGTAGTGCTGCCCTTCCTGGGCACCAGCATCGCCTGGTATTATTATGATGCCTTTCATTTAGGCTATGCCCTGCTAGCCTTTGTCGGACTGCTGCTGGCCCATATCAGCGTCAATGTGCTTAACGACTACTTTGACTATAGAAGTGGGATAGACCTCGAGACTAAAAGAACCCCTTTCAGTGGTGGCAGTGGCGTTCTCCCTGTAGGTCTCCTTAGACCGAGACAGGTCTTCTGGCTCGGCTTGGCCAGCTTCCTGCTGGCGATACCCATAGGCATCTTTTTTGTCATCGTCAGTGGTTTAGCTCTGTTACCGCTGCTCCTGGTAGCCGCCGTCTTCATCTTCCTTTATACACCCTTCATACTCAAGACAAGATGGCCTGAGTGGGCTGCCGGGCTTGGGTTGGGGACTTTGCCGATTCTGGGGTTTTACTTTATCCAGACTGGTGACTACAATCTGCCTGTGGTGGTTATTGCTTCAATACCATCCGGCATTCTGGTGCATAATCTGCTCCTCTTGAACGAATTTCCCGATACCGAAGCCGACAGGAAAGCTGGCAGAAAAACCTTGCCCATCACTATGGGAAAGGCAAAGGCAAGCATAGTCTATTCAGTGCTGACGGTCATGGTCTATCTGTGGATAATCGGCGGGGTGGTGGCAGGACAAATGCCAGCTTTCTCTCTTATAGCTCTGCTAACACTTCCCTTTGCCATAAAGGCTATTCAAGGCGCCCGGAAGCATCAGGAGATGGCCAGGCTAGTGCCGGCTATGGCTAATAATGTTCTGGTTGTCCTCCTAACCCAGCTTCTGCTGGGCATCGGCTATATTCTGGCCGGGGTCTTCTCTAATTTTTCATGAGCGAGAACATGACCAGTTGCGCTGACAAGACGAAGCGGAGTAGGCCTCTCCATGATATGTTCACTGCTGTACCACCCCATTATGACCTTATTAACCACGTCATAACATGGGGTCTGGATAAACGGTGGCGCCGGCAGGCAGCCAGAGAGTGTCTAGCTTCACAACCTGGGAAAGCACTTGACCTGTGCTGTGGTACCGGTGACCTGGCTATGGATTTGGCCAGGCTGGCTGATGATAGCGTGGAGGTGAGTGGGGTTGATTTCAGCCAGCCCATGCTTGATAAAGCCAGACAGAAGGCAAAAACAGTAGCTCGTGGCAAGAAGCTATCCATTGTCTATGGTGATGTCGCCCACCTTCCCTTTCCTGATGGATACTTTGACTGCATTGGCATCTCTTTTGCCTTCCGCAACTTGACCTATAAGAACCCCCTGACACGGGAATATATGGTCGAGGTACTCAGGGTGTTGAGTGCCGGTGGCAGATGTGTCATTGTGGAAAGCAGTCAACCGAGGTCCAGGCTAATACGAAAACTGTTTCATCTGTATCTGCGTTGGTTCGTCTCTAGGGTAGGCTCCCTGCTCTCGGGTAATAGAGAAGCCTATCATTATCTGGCTGAGTCAGCGGCTCGATTTTACACCTCTGAGGAGCTCAAGAGACTATTGCTTACCGCCGGCTTCTGTCAGGTATCCTTCCGCCCCCTCTTTTTGGGGGCTGTCGGAATCCACGTAGCTGTTAAGTAAGAACACACCATTAAAAAAAGTAGGCTCCAGAAACACTTCCCAGAGCCTACTTTACCTTCGTTCCCTACTCCTCCCGCCTGATTTTAACCAGATGTCTCCACTTTAGAACGGGAGTCTCTTAAGCAACTACGAGGAGCTCAAGAACCTTCGTCCGCCCCTCACCGATGGTCTTACCGTGTCCTCCCATTTCTCACCAGCGAGGAGCCTTGCCGAGGAAATTTCCTTCTGCATAACAGGGCTAGTATCACCTTCATCATGCCTTCCTCCTTCTACTGGATTTACGGAAGGGAACTTAACCCTTCCAACTTTCAGTCTAGTAAATTTGGTGCCAAAAGTCAAGTTTTTCGGTCTTGTTATTATTTAGAAGGCAATAGCCAACTATAATATATTCTTGCTTCTCTAACTATACCTGAAGCTGAAGAAAAACGGGCCCCGGCTTAAGCCTAGAGCCCGAATTTAATCTGGTGGAGACGGGGGAGAGTCGAACTCCCCGTCCAGAAGAGGCTGTCCAGAATCTACTACAGGTTTAGTCAGCTCTTTAGTCTTACCCGGCTAGCCTCTGCTGACCGAGTTTAGCCAGGCCAGCCGATAAATCTTTCACCGCCCTTATCGGCATCCGGGCGATGGCACCCCAACTTTTCGGCACCCAAATCCCGACCCGCCGGGGTGAGGTCAGGTTGGATGTGCTAGCTTAATTTAGCCGGCAAGAACCAATTCAGGTTCGCCAATTATTTTTGCCACTTGTTTCATGAGGGTAGTGGCACCTCAACCTGCAATCCTGTAACATACCTCCCCTGTCGAAACCACGCGTCCCCGTTTGTTAACGACCGCTTAAAGGTAAGCTACCTCCTTGGCGACTTTCGCCACTTCAGGGTTCGTCCCATTTCTCGTTCCACCTCACGGCGGGTTATGGCTTCCCGCTTGTCGTATAGCTTTTTACCTTTGGCTAAGGCTATTGAAACCTTGGCCAGATGGTCTTTTAGATATATCTTTAGCGGAACCAGGGTAAGACCCTTTTCGGCTATCCGGCTGCTGAGGCTATTAATCTCTTTACGATGCAGCAAAAGCTTTCTGGGCCGCCTTGGCTCATGGCTCAGGTGACTGGCCGCTTCATAGCGAGCAATATGGGCATTCACTAACCAAAGCTCCGCAGCCTCAGGCCGAACATAGGCTTCACCCAGACTCACCCTCCCGGAACGGAGTGATTTTATCTCAGTGCCGGTGAGAGAAATTCCAGCCTCAATACTATCCTGGATAAAGTAGTTATGGTAAGCCTTGCGGTTGGTAGCTATTGTCTTTATTTTAGTCATCTTTAATTATATCATCTTTAGCATACAGATACTAGCTAGAGGAGAATAGAGCCGGAGGTAACGAGCTTAAGCCAACAGCCTATCTAGCTTTGGTGGGTGGTACTGGACAGTTCCCGAACTTTTCTTCGAGAAAAAGCAGCTTATTCCAGCCTTACAACAGTTGCTTATCTCTCGCCCAAGAGCAACAGGTTAACTTTATCTTATTCAAAAGTGTTCGTCAACAACATTCCGATGAATCGTAGCACAAGTTTTCGGGCACGTGTTTGATGACTACAGCATCAAGAGTGTCTCATTCCCCCAGTGCCTTCAGAATAACCCGTTTTCTCCGCTGGCCATCGAACTCGGCATAATAAATCTGCTGCCACGGGCCAAGGTCGAGCCTGCCCTGGGTTATAGGCACAATTACTTGGTGATGGATTAGCAAGCTCTTTAAATGAGCATCTCCGTTCATTTCACCGGTGGCGTGATGTCTATAGTCCGGCCTGTAGGGCGCCAGCTTCTCTAGCCATTCCTCAATGTCGGCGATCAAACCGGACTCGGCATCATTAACGTACACCCCCGCTGTAATGTGCATGGCTGATACGAGGACAAAGCCTTCATTTATACCACTATTGCTTACCAAGTCCTCTACCCCATCTGTAATATTGATGAATTCCCGGTGGTTCCTAGTGTTAAACCATAAGTATTTTGTTACTGACTTCATGGGCTTCCTCCAACTATTCTCTTGTTCTTTCAAAGATGTTAGCTTACTTGTCTTTACACAGCAACCCATGAAATCGCTTTGCCCGCGGTAGTTCACAAAATGGCTGTTTGTTACCTATCAACTGCATGGAGGGTATGATTAGGTCTGAAGTTAGCTACTTATACTATTTGACTAGCTGAGATGCTTGAAATCTCCGTTATCTACC
>DAOVGW010000025.1 GCA_030672225.1 Dehalococcoidales bacterium
GGCCTTTCGGGACAGAGCTAGAAGTCAGGCAGCGGCGGTGGCTGGCGCTTGTGGTTGCTTAAAGCTATCAAGGATTCTATCTTCTGTCTAATCTCACCCCCGGCCTTGCCGGTAATTAGATAGCGGTCAAGCTCCTCGTAACTTAAAGCCAGCTCGTCCTCATCGGTCTGCCCTGGCCACAAGCCGGCCGAAGGCGGCTTATCAATTATTTCCTGCGGGATGTCCAGAAAGCTGGCCAGCTCTACCACCTGAGCTTTGACTAGGTTGCCCAGAGGCAGAATGTCTACCCCACCATCGCCATACTTGGTAAAGTAGCCTATGGCAAGCTCACTCTTGTTGCCAGAACCGGCCACCATATAGTTAAGCTGATTGGCATGGTAGTAAAGGGTGAGCATCCTTAATCTGGCCTTGAGATTGGCTTTAGCCAGTTGGCTGGTAGCATAGGCGCCACCCTCAGCGGGGAGAGCCTTGAGCAGGGTCAAAAAGACAGTATCAAGCACCACTGTTTTAGTTGGAATGGAAAACTTTTTGGCTACAGCCCGAGCATGCTGTTCATCCTGCCGGTTACTATGGCAGGGCATAATCAGCCCGAGTATACTTTGTGGTAAGGCACGATGGCACAACACGGCTGACACTGAGGAGTCAACGCCGCCACTCATGCCAATCACTATCCCCTTTAAACCGGCGGCTAATACTTTATCTCTTATCCATGAAATCAGTTTGTTAGCTAGTTGTTCGGTGTTCATATCTGTCTCCATAATACCCTATGAACAAATTCTGATGCTACCGTGTTGCAGTAGTATACTATTCGTTGGCTGGCTGGTCAAAAGATTGATGGCAGTATTTCGGGTTGCCAGGCCGCCACTCTTACTTTATGGGGTTTGGTGTTTGACTTTCTGCTGACGGGTTAATAAGATAACAGCAGGAGAGAATAAGAGATGCCAATATATGAATATATTTGCCCCGGTTGTAAATCAAAATTTGAGCTATTGCGCCCCATGAGCCAGGCCAGTGAGAAGGCGCCCTGTCCCCATTGTCATATCCAGGCTGAGCGGGCATTATCCACTTTTGCTTGCTTCTCCAAGGGTGAGAGCGGACTAACCTCCTCTATTGGTGGTAACTCCTGTTCAAGTTGCAGTCTTACTAGCTGTGATAGCTGCGGTCTGTAGTTGAGGCATAGCGCGCTGACGGCTGTTAATTATTAAGACGTAGTCTTGTTTCTGGTATATACTAGATAACCCCAAGCCACCCCACCCAAAATTACTGCTAACCCAACAATTATACCACCACAGAATAGAGCGGCATCATAGAAAAAACGCTCACGGAAGAGCAGAAGCATGTAACCTTCGGCTGACCAGAACTCATTGCTGAAGAAGAGCAAATGAAACTGTAAAAAGAGCTGGTCAAAACCTAGTAACACCCCTAACCCTAGAGCCAGCATCAGGACTAGGGTGATGCCACTACCTCCAACTACCCCCCACGCCAACCGCCGCCAGTTTCTCCACCAGAAGAGGCAAACCCCGGCATAGGCTAAAACATAAACTCCTGTCCCCAGTAGAACCCAATAATCCAGCCAAATCAGCCCCTTGACATCCTTGAAGTGAATAATCTCCTCTGGAGTGAATAGCTCAGAGGACTCGCCATCCTTTACCACGGTAAGGCTAATATACTTCTCGTCTGAATTAAAATAGCTAATTAGCCCATTGGCTACTTCCTCCAAATCAAGCTCGGCCAATGCTGGAGTCTGGATGACACTATATTTTTGGAAGCCATAATTATAGAGCCAGTGGCTATTTACTGCCCAACCGATGCTGGCCGTCAGCAATAATACCGACAGGCAGAGTATAAATAGCCATTTAGCGGTGATACTAAGAATTTTCAATTTCTTTTCCATACCGATACCCAGATTTTACACTCTTGAGACAAAAAAACCCAGTATTTCAGGCTACCAGTGGCAGAAGAATTTTTTAATTTCCCCACCGTTAAAGCTTGAAAGCATACCCCAAAGCCCCACCCCTGTGCTATAATAATGGCGAATTTCCACTACTAGAAGGTGCTATGTTCACTCATCTCCATGTTCATACCGAGTATAGTCTACTTGATGGCATGTGCCGTATTCCTCAGCTGGTATCCAGGGCCAAAGAGCTGGGCATGGACAGTTTAGCGCTCACTGACCATGGTGTTATGTACGGTGCCATCCAGTTCTACTCGGCTGCCAGGGAGGCAGGCATAAAGCCCATTATCGGCTGCGAGGTTTATCTAGCCCCAAGTAGCCGTTCTGGCAGAGAGGCCGGCGATAAAAATAACTACCACCTTATTTTATTAGCCAAAAATCAGACCGGCTACCAGAATTTAATTCAGCTGGCTACTAAAGCGCACCTTGAGGGCTTTTATTATAGGCCGAGGGTGGATAAAGAACTTTTACAGCAACATCACCAGGGTCTTATTGCCCTCTCCGCCTGTATAAAGGGTGAGGTGCCCAATCTCATTCTGCAGGGACGGCTTGATGAAGCGAAGCAGGCGGCACGGTGGTATCAACAGACATTTGGCGATTTCTACATGGAGGTCATGCGGCACCCCATCCCTGAGCTGGAGCAAATAAACCAGGCTCTCATCCCGATGAGCAGGGAATTAGGTATCCCGCTGGTGGCCACCAGCGATGTTCATTATGTCAATAAAGAAGATGCTTCAGCCCATGACCTGCTGCTGTGCATCGGGACAAACTCCTCTATCTATGACGAAAAGAGGATGAAGATGGCCGGCGACTTTTTCTACCTTAAAGCCCCCGAGGAGATGGCTGAGCTATTTAACGACATCCCTGAGGCATTGGAGAACACTGAGCGCATTGCCCGGATGTGCCACCTTGAGCTTGAGTTTGGTCGTCTTTATCTACCTGAGATAGAACTACCCGAGGCTAAGACGGCTGACCAGTTTCTGGCTGAGCTATGTTATAAAGGTCTGCCCCAATTCTACCCCCAGCCTAGCCCAGAGGTAGAAAAGCGGCTTAGGTATGAGCTGGAGGTAATAAGGGAGACCGAGTTTGCCAATTATTTCTTGGTTGTCTGGGACATAATCTCTTTTACCAAGAAAAAAGGCATACTCTTTAACGTCAGGGGTAGTGCCGCCTCAAGCATTGTCCTTCGCTGCCTGGGTATTATTGAGATTGACCCTGTCAAAAATGGGCTGGTTTTCGAGCGCTTCTTAAATCTAGAGCGCAAGGAGATGCCGGATATTGATTTGGACTTTGAAGACGACCGCCGCGATGAGGTTATTACCTATGTCTCCGGCAAGTATGGAGCTGACCATGTGGCTCAGATTATCACTTTTGGCACACTGGGCGCCAGGGCAGCCATCAGGGATGTCGGGCGGGCGCTGGCTATGCCCTACAGTGATGTTGACCGTGTCGCCCGGCTGGTCCCCTTTGCTCCGGGTATGACTCTAAACCGGGCTCTTGAAGAAACGAGCGAACTGAGGAATGTCTATAGTGATGATGCTGTAGTAAAAAACCTGATTGATTCAGCCAAGAAAGTGGAGGGCATCGCTCGTCATGCCAGCACTCATGCCGCTGGTGTCGTCATCTCTAGAGAGCCTCTTTCAAGCTACACCCCGCTGCAGCGAGGGAGCAAGGGTAACGGCCGTGGTCTGGTTATGACCCAGTTCTCCATGGAGGATATTGCCCGCATTGGGCTACTCAAGATGGACTTCCTCGGGCTAGCCAACCTGACTATCCTGGGTAAGGCAAAAGAGTTAATTTCCCAGAATTGTGGTCTTGAAATTGACCTGCACCGCATTCCCCTGGATGATGCCAAGACCTTTGAACTTCTGTCCCAAGGAGAGACTTCCGGTGTCTTTCAGCTAGAAGGAAGTGGTATGCGCCGTTATATTAAGGAGCTAAAACCCACCACCTTCAGTGATATTGCGGCCATGGTTGCCCTTTACCGTCCCGGGCCCATGGAGCAAATTCCCCGTTTCATTAAAGCCAAGCACGGCTTGGAATCTATCCGTTACCCCCACCCAGCCCTGTCTGGTATCCTTGAGGAAACCTATGGAGTGATTGTCTATCAGGAACAGGTGCTCTTTATTGTGCAGACCTTTGCCGGTTACAGCCTGGGTCAGGCTGATGTCTTCCGCAAGGCAATGGGCAAGAAGAGCCCTGAGGTTATGAAGAAGGAGAGGCGTAGCTTTATCGCTGGTGCCAAGAAGAATAGCTTCTCGGCTGAGGTGGCCAGTGAAGTCTTTGACTTAATTTTGCCCTTTGCCGGCTATGCCTTTAATAAAGCTCATGCGGTAAGCTATGCCCTTATTGCCTACCAGACCGCCTATCTTAAGGCAAACTACCCGCTGGAATATATTACCGCTTTCCTGGCTACTCATATTGGTCAACAAGAGAAGATAGCTACTGCGGTTAGTGAGTGCCGCCGCCTGGGTATCAAGGTATTACCACCTGATATAAACCGCTCTGAGGCCGACTTTTCCATAGACAGGGCAGAAGATAACACCCCGGCCATCAGCTTTGGGCTGGCAGCCATAAAAAATGTGGGCTTTGGGGCTGTAGAGTCCATTACTGCGGAGCGCAGTAATGGAGGCAAGTACCAGTCCATTGAAGACCTGTGCTGCCGGGCTGAGCTCGGTGGTGTCAATAAGCGGGTGCTGGAGAGCCTGATTAAGGCTGGTGCCATGGACTCTTTAGGAGACCGTGGTACTCTACTCCATAACGCTGGTCGTATCCTGTCTCTGGCTCAGCGGGAGCAGCGCCGGCGGGAGACAGGACAGGCTACCATGTTTGACCTGTGGGGGAAAACCATGCCCTCTCCCCTGCCCAGCCTTGATATGGCCGCCGCTGATGTTTCTATTAGGGAGAAGTTAGCCTGGGAGAAAGAGCTGTTAGGAGTCTATCTCTCCGAACACCCCTTTAGCCCTTTTGCCCAGAAGGCGGCCTCGGAGAATACTACCCTTTGCGGTCAGGTTGATGCTGAGATGGAGGGGCAGACGGTAAGGGTCGCCGGCATAGTAGCCTCACTTCATAATCTGTTTACTAGGGACGGGCAGCCCTCTTTAAGTACTGTGCTGGAGGACCTGGATGGCAGAGTTGGAGTTATGGTCTGGCCCAGGGTCTATACCAGCACTAAAGAACTGTTGCAGGAGGGCAAGACCCTGCTGGTTGAGGGTAGGGTGAAGGTGAGGGGTGACCGGGTGCAGCTAAACTGTGACCGTGTCCGCCGCTACCCCTTAGAGCCAGCCCGGAGTGAAGGAGTGGTTCCTTCTCAGCCGGATGAGGCGTCACCTGCCGCTGAGGAAACTAAAGCTGATACAGCACCTGCCCAGAGACGCCGTCTGGTAATCAGTATCAGCCAGACCAGTGATGAGGCTGGCGACATAGCTCAGCTTCACAGGTTGATTGACACTTTAAGGCAGTTCCCGGGACAGGATAAGGTAAACCTGTATGTCGCTAACGATGATAAGATTTTCAAGCTTAAGCTGCCCAACGTATCTATTGACTACTGCCCCGAGCTTCATAAGCGGCTGGTAGAGCTTTTAGGAGAAGATAGGGTAAGGCTGGAAGTAAATGGCTAAATCAAATAGTAGCTGGCTACTGCTAAGCACTGCCCCTGACCAGCTAACTGCCGAGATGTGGCTGGGAGTACTCCGCGAGCATGATATTCCAGCGGTGATTAGTCCTGGTGATACCTCGTCTTTTATGGGCATCTCCCCATTTCCCTGCCGGCTGATGGTCGCCGATGACTATCTTGAGCAAGCCAGGCAAATACTGGCCGGTCTTGAGTCAGAGCCAGAGCCAACACCAGAGTAGCTATCTGGTGCCCCTTGGTGCTAGAATTTATGACAGGTAATACCTTGCACTGACCGGGGGTCAGAAATGTCTTTAGATAAAGGCCGAGAGGGGCACCGAAAGAGGCTGCGGGAAAAGTTCACCAGGTCGGGCCTTGCCGGCTTTGGCGACTACGAAGTTGTTGAGCTGCTGCTGACCCTGGGTTCACCCCGCAAGGACTGTAAAGAGCAGGCCAAGGCGGCGATTAGGCGATTCAAGACCCTGAGGGGCGTTCTGGAAGCTTCTGCCGAAGAGCTCCAGCAAATAGCCGGCATCGGTCCCCATAATTCCTTTGGCATCAAGCTGGTGCTGGAAGTAGCCAGAAAGTATCTTAAAGAAAAGATTATTGATAAGCCGGTCTATACCTCGGCGCAGGAGATTTTTGATTATCTCTACCACACAATGCGGGGCTTAAAGAAAGAGGTCTTCAAGGTTCTTTACTTAAACAGCCAGAACCAGGTTATTGACACCACTGACCTCTTTTCTGGCACCGTAAATAGCAGCGCCATCTCTCCCCGTGAGGTCATGGAAAGTGCCATAAAACATAACGCTACCTGCCTCATTTTTGTCCATAATCACCCATCAGGTGACCCTGAGCCCAGCCGGAGTGATAAGGAGGTAACCAGAGACCTTGTCTTTGCCGCAGCTATTATGCAGACAAAAGTACTTGACCATATCATAATCGGCGATAATACCTACTTTAGCTTTGCTGGTGAAGGCCTGATTGAGCTATATGAGACAGATTTCTTGAGCCTGAGAATGAAAGGGGCATCTGAGGCCAGGTAAAGGATTTATCGGGCTAAATTATTCGGCGGGCTTGACTGAAGCTCCTGCCACTTCTAGATGTAGGAGACGCCTTTTCATCTCTACTCCCCCGCTGTAGCCGCCGAGTTTGCCGTTACTAGCTACTACCCGATGGCAGGGGATGATGATTGGCAGTGGGTTTTGGGCCAGGGCTTGCCCCACCGCCCGCATAGCGTTAGGCTGACCAATCTGTTCTGCCAGCCAGCGGTAGCTCCGGCTCTCACCATAGGGGATGAGCCTGGTTAGCCGCCATACCTGCCGCTTAAAATGGGTCGCTCGAGAGAGGTCAAGCTCATCAGGGAAAGCCACTTTGCATCCGTCAAAGTAAATTCTGAGGCGGCTAATCATGTCCTCAAACTGGTGGGGCGACCGGGTGGCATGGCTCAGACTACTACCCAGTAGCTCAAGCGCTCCTTGGGCAGAGGGCTGGGGTAGGGTAAGGCGCACCAGCCCTCTTGCCGAGCTTAAGATTCCCACCCAGCCCATAGCGGTGGTAAAAGTGATATAGCTTAGTAACATCATAGAGAAGAGAGAAAAAGGGACATTAAGACTGGAGCCAAACGCTTTTTTCTTGACTACAGGAGCTGTGGTAATAGCCTGAGGTAGTTTTAAGGGAAAGCCGTATTACCATTACTCCAGCTCCGGCTCAATCAGGCCGTAGTTACCATCCTTTCGTCGATACAGCAGGTTAACCCCTTCAGTATCAGGATTAAAGAAGAGAAAGAAGTCGTGGCCTAGAAGCTCTATCTGGTCGGTAGCTTCAGCTACTGACATTGGCTTTAAAGCAAACCGCTTGACCTTAACCACCTTTGATCTTAGCGTTGTCTCTTCTGCCTTGCTTGGTTTGCTTCTAGCAGACGAACTGCCCTTGCCCCTGTGCCTAAGCTTCCCCTTGTGGTGCTCAATTCGCCTCTTCATAGTGGCTACTACTCTATCAATTGCAGCGAATATACTTTCACCTCGCTCCTCACTACGTAACAGAGTATTACTGCCAGCTACGGTTACCTGGGCGACAAAGCGGTTCTGGGGAGACCTTGTCTTTTCCTCAGCTATTTCTACCTTGGCCTCTATGATATTGGCTAGATGGCGGTTGAGTCTGCCCAGTTTGCGCTCAATATAGCGACGCACCTCTTCTGATAGCTCTATATTCTTGCCGGTTATATGTAGTTCCATCTTTTAAGGCTCCTGATAATGATGTTATATCTACCTCATCCCCTTAAACTTCTCTGGCCAGTGTCAGTCCCCACACCGAGCTGGCTCCAGATGCCTTTAGGGTGGCGGCACAGGCATCAAGAGTAGCCCCCGAAGTGGCTACATCGTCTATAAGCAACACCTGTTTGCCCGCTAGCCGGTGGTCGCGACAGATAAAGGCATCGGCTACATTGCTCTTCCTTTCGGCAACAGTAGTTGTTCTGGCTTGGGGAGGGGTATGTCGCTCTCGGATAAGGCAGTCAGCTACTACTGGTAGATTGGCCAGTTTGCCCAGCTCCCGGCATAGAAGATGAGACTGATTGTAACCGCGCTCTCCTTCTCGTTTCCGGTGTAGTGGCACCGGTACCAGCATCCCAACGGGCATAGAGTTGGTGGCCAGGTAGCTGTTTAGCAGCTCGGCCAAGGGCACAGCTACGGCTCTAAGGTTACTGTATTTTAGTTGGTGGATAGCCTTTCGCACTGTTCCCTCAAAGCGAAATGGGGAGCGAATACCATCTATTTCTGGCTGCCAGCTAACACAGGCGGGGCAAACTATGCCGCTGGCTTGAGGGCTACCACACCGAGGGCAAAGCAGTGGCGTAATTTTAGGTAGCGCACGGCGGCAGGAGGGACAAATTAGCTCACCTTCCCGCCCACAGCCCAGGCACCACTGTGGAAATAAAAGGTCAAGCACTATCCTCTTAAGTTTGACTAGCTGAGGAAGCACATGAACCTCCTATTAGGGTCTAGGGCTTCAGGCTTAGCGCTAAGTACTGTGGCGGGAGCGGATGTTATTGACTCCGCTCATAATGGGTTCGTTAATATAGACATCGCCGTTTCTGATTTTTAGGTTATAGCCGCAATCAGGATTAGTACAGACCCACGCTTTGTAGTGGATAGACGACCCCTGAGAGCCAAAATCGGATAGGGGCACCAGGTCTCCTTTGTCACACTTACGGCATTTGGGAAAACCAAATTGTTCCACGAGGTCCACCTCCCAGCCAGAATTTAGTGAAAGTATACACTAACTTAAGGGCGGTTGGCAAGAGCTTAGCTGTCTTAAGTTTTTAGATTGCTGTGAACCTCACCCCCTTCCTCCCCCTCTCCTGAAAGGAGAGGGGGAGGATACTAAAAAGAGGGGCAGAGCCCCTCTTAAACACCCCGGTAGACTTTCTTCTATATATTTGTCAACCTTCCTTGGATAGAAGATTTCCCCCAAGCTCGACGGAGCTTAACTGGCTGTAGCGGGCACCTTCTCTACTTAGCTGGCTCCTCATCAGGCTGATAGTCTCCACCTTAATGATATAGCTTGCCTCAAGCCTGGTGCTTAAGATAAGCTGGCCCAAGCCCTGGCGTTCATCCGATGATGCCTGACTGCGAAGGCGAGCCAGTGTCAGGTGGGCTTTGAAGGCTCGTGCTTCCGGAGCAAAGCCCAGGTGAGAAAGACCGGTCTCAATCTGCTGCTGGAGCTGACTTAGTTTATCCAGCTCGCCGCCGAGCCCCAACCAGACTACCTGAACCCGTTTCAGGTTAGGGAAGGCGCCTAAGCCTTGGGTTTCCAGGTGAAAGGGGGGAATTTCCCGGGCGGCCTCAGTCATTACCCGGCTTATTTCGCTAATCCTATCTACGGAAACATCACCCAGAAACTTTAATGTCAGGTGAATACCATTCGGGTCAGCCCACTTTATCCAGGGTTTATTGCCTGTTTTCAGTCTTGCCTGGAGCTTACTAAGCCCCAGCCTTAGCTCTTCGGGTAGCAAAATTGCAATAAAGGAGCGGACTGTCTCCATAGCTTACTTAATAACCCCTCTTGACCATTTACCAACCCCTCACCTTTTACTAAACAGCCTTGCCTGTAATACCCAGTAGCCGCTGGGCGTTACCGGCTAAGATTAGGTTTTTTGCTTCCTCGGATAAGTTAAGGGAGGTAATATCCTTAAGCGTCTGGCCCTGTTCCAGCAGGGGGTAATCACTACCGAAGAGAATCCGCTCAGCACCGACAAGCTGGACTACTTGTTCATATATCTGGGGGCTGTAGAGAAGTGGTGAGGCGGCGGTATCAAAAAAGACATTCTTCATTGCCTTCCTTACCTCGGGCATTAGGGCATAAAACGGTAACCCACCACCCCAGTGGGCCAAGATAATGGTTAAATCAGGATAGCTGGTAATAAAGGGGTAGAGTACTTCTGGGGTAATCGCTCCTTTGCCCGGGTAGATATGACCTACCGGTTCAGAGGCATGGCTAAGGAGCATCAGTTTGTGCCTCCTCACCGCATTTATAAAGGGCGTCATTACCTCTTCATCCCTGGGGTCAAATAGCTGCATGTCCGGTCTTATTTCACCAACCCCCTTTACCCCTCCTTTAGCGCAGCGCTCAATTTCATCCAGGGCGGCCTCATATGACTGTGGCTGGACGCTACAGAAGCCTGTCAGGCGCTCTGGGTAACGGGCTATTGACTCCAGGATATAGTCGTTGGTCTCAACGCATAGTTCGTGGGTAGTCCAGCCGATATTTAAAATGACGGAGAGTGCTACCCCGGCTTTATCCATGCTGGCGATGAGTTCATCAGTGGTGGTTAGCTTGGCGTCCTTCTTGGAGTAGAGGATGGCAAAACAGGGGTCGCTATCAATATACTTATTACGGTTTTTCTTTATCTGCGGCGGGAATACATGAGCATGAAAGTCAATAATCATCGCCAAATTATAGCAGAACACTTGGCACGGCTTCAACCAGGTGGCCGGTCCTAATGTAGTAGTTTAACTCCTAGCTATGCTTGCCTTAGATATCTGATAATTTCTCCCAGCCTAGGCGTCTTACCGTACATCAGCAGGAAAGTGCGGAATATCTTGGCTGCCAGCACTAGCAGGCCGATAATGGTGACTATCATCAGGATAATACTGACTACAAGCTGCCACATCGGAATATCAGCTACACCAAGCCTTATCATTACTGTTATCGGGGCAGTAAGAGGAAATAGGGTAAGAATCTGACTGACAACATGGTCAGGATTCCCAACTATTAAATATGTCAACCATAAAGGCACTACCGCCGGTAGCGTGAAGATGACCGTCATTTGCTGGCCTTCCCTGGAAGTGGCACCGATAGAGCCGACGCCAGCCATCAGAACAGCAAAAAGTAGATAGCCAAGTATGAAATAGACTATGCCCAAAACTAGAAGGTCACCTGGTATCTGCAGTGTGCTCAGCAAACCGCCTATGGTAGTTGAAGCTATTTCCACCAGTACCCTAGCTGTTAGCAGCCAGACAAGCATCTGCGCTAGTCCGGCGGCACCAAGTCCCAGCACCTTGCCGGTGAGTAACTGCCGGGCAGAAACAGAGGAAAGCAGGATTTCAATAATCCGGTTCTCCTTCTCCTCACCCAGTCCCTGAAGCAGAAAGCCAGACGAGGTAAAGATGGCCATAAGTAGTAGAATGCTGAACAGATAGGGAACGATAAAAGCCCCGAACCCTCCCTGGTCAGCGGCTACCTGACCGGTTTCATCCAGGGTGATGCTGAATAGCGCCATTGGTGCCTTGACTCGCTCCACTACCTCGGCGGTGGTTTGTCCCTCAAGAAGGTTACTCAACAAGAAGCTTCTCACTGCCGCCAAGGTCTCCCCGGGCGGCTCTAGCTCCCGCTCAAGGGTAAATCTGTTAATTACGCCGGTGGCAACATAGTCTGAGGGGATGATAAAGTATTCACTGGCCTCTTTCTCAAGTAGGGCACTGGTGGCCTCTTCCGCTGTGGCATAGGGAATCAGACTAATAGTAGGCTCACCCGGCTGCTCGGTGTAGCCGATAAAGATGCCCACCTCATCCACATAGCCGATAGTTACTACCTCGCCGGGAGCAGGCGTTGGT
>DAOVGW010000031.1 GCA_030672225.1 Dehalococcoidales bacterium
TTTGCCTCTCTTTGGCTCTCGTTTAATATTTACTTCTTAAATCATGTTTCTTTTAGCTGTTTAATAACTAAAGGTAGCACCGGCAGAAGGTCACTGGCGAGCATGCCGGCATCGCCCAGCCGGGCGCTGACCACATTAGCGGCTTGAGCGTGCAAAAAGACGCCCAAGGCAGCGGCATCAAACAGGGATAGACCCTGAGCCAGCAGTCCGGCAATCACTCCAGCCAGGACATCGCCGGTGCCAGCCGAGGCTAACCCGGCATTGGCTACTGGGCTAATCCGGCACCTGCCATTCGGTGCACAAGTAACAGTATAGGCCCCCTTAAGGACAAGCGTTTTGTGCCACTCTGAAGCTACCCGTTTGGCAATGCCCACTCTATCGGCCTGCACTTCAGCTACTGAAACCCCCGCCAGCCTGGCCATTTCTCCGGGGTGTGGCGTGAGTATAGCATCACCGGCTAGCTTCTGCCACCAGCCTGGGGTTCTGGCCAGGGTGTTAATAGCGTCAGCATCAAGTACCAGGGGCGGCAGTGCTGAGCCGGACTGAAAAAGAACAGACTTAATAAAGCCTATAACCTGTTCACTCTGCCCCAGACCACAGCCCAGCAGCAGGACATTGCAACTTTTTAGTTCCGAGAGGACAAGACTAGCCGCTTCGGCAGATACAACGCCAGGGCTAGCTTCGGGTAGTGGCAGATGGGTTGCCTCAGTTAGCTTGGTAGCCAGAATCGGCTGCAAGGTGGTGGCTGTTGCCAGGGTTACCAGCCCTGCGCCAACTCTCATGGCACCCGAGCAGGCAAGATAAGCAGCGCCAATATAGTTTATTGATCCAGCAACAACAAGAACCCGGCCAAAGCTACCCTTATTAGCTCCTAGCGGGCGTCGGGGAAGAACTGACCTGGCCCACCCCTCAGTGATAAGCTCAGTTGTTACCTCACCGGCAAGATGAGCAGGTAGGCCAATATCGGCAACAGTTATTACCCCGGCCCTCTCGGCACCGGGTGGGTTAAACAGGCCCGGTTTGGCAAAGCCAAGGGTAATAGTATGCTCAGCATAAAGAGCAGCCTGGTCTACAGCACCGCTGTCGCTATCAAGTCCGGAAGGTAAATCTAGAGCAATGAGCTTAAGACCCGGGCACTTCTTCTTGGCCACAGCTACCTGCTCTAATGCCTCTCGGAAGATGCCACCAAGTGGCCGGCTCCGGCCGGTGCCAAATAGGGCATCAATAACGGCACTGGCTGATAATAGCTGCTCATCAAGCCGGTCAAGGTCTTCAAAACAGGCTATGCCCCGTTCCTGAACCAACTTAAGGTTTTTATCATCCGCCGCTCTTTTGCCGAGGAGAAAAAGGCTGAGCCTGGCTCCCCAGTCACGAAGATGGCGGGCAGCCACCAGCCCATCGCCACCATTATTGCCCGGCCCTATCAAGATGAGGATTTGTTTTTTATTAACATCACCGAGGATACGCCTGACTTCACAGGCTACGGCTTTACCGGCATTTTCCATAAGCCTGTCGGTAGTAAGACCAATCTTGGCCGCCTCCTGCTCTGCCTTACGCATCTCTTCTGCGGTTAAAACCTTCACCGTAAAACCTCTTTTGGCAAAGTGAGTAGCTTGAAGTGTAGCAATATCCCAGGCTATGGTCAACTTTCCATAAACCTATCCAGTCTCTTGGTCATTGCCTGCCAGTGTGTTCCCCGCCAGTAGAGCCGGTGGCAGGCAGGACACTCCATATACTGGTCCTGAGTCTTGAAAACATGGGGCGGCACCTGCTCCTTTACCTGCTCCTTGCTTCTCTCTACCAGAGGCTGGTTGCACTCAAGGCAGATAGAGAACGGCCTAAACCTAAGGTCCAGATTTAGGGCATCTTTTACCTGCTTAATTTGCCGCTCCGGTTCATCACTAGTGATAAGGATAGCCCTCAGCCGGCCGCTGGTTATCAGCCGTCTTTTCATAATCTGGGTGTCCCTGGTTAATATCACCCTGCCCTCAGCCCGGGCAATAGCCACCATGCCGGAGTCATCACTACCGCTAAAAAAGACAGTGTCATAGCCCGTCATCCTCAGCCACCTAGCCAGCTTGCCAACATTGTTATCAACTATGAATTTGGGAGCCTTTATTTGTCTCACCCCCATAACACCTCATTAGAACCTGCAAATGCGGATAGCTGCTTCTCTATTCGCTCACCCTCCAAAGGGTCAAGGTATGACTTTTATAGCTCAAGCTGCATACCCTCATAAGCTAGTTTGATGGAACAATTTAATTCCTCTGCCACCACGGCTAATTCTGCCCCAATCTCCGCCTCCAGAGCCGGATTCATATGGACGGTAACCACCCGTGGCAGATAGCCCTTAAGCTTTTGAAAGCTGGCCAGTTCCTCCCTTAGCAGGCTGGGGGTGAGGTGTCTCGACTCCCTGCCGAATTCTAGATACCTATCTGAGGCGGTAACATCAATAACAAGCAGCTGGGGTGACACATATTGCCAGCACAAGTCCAGACCTGGTCCGGCATCCCCGGTATAGAAGAGTGCTTTGCCTAAAGCAGAGGTAAGTTGATAGCCAACTGCCGGCCCAGTATGAGCTACCGGCACTACCAAAACACTGTAGCCTGCAATTTGCATTTTCTGGTAGGGCTCTACTTCATGGAACTTAATGGTTGGCTTCTCTTGGGGCTTTTCCAGAAATTTGGGATAGAGGTCACCACTTAAGAGATGGGTTAAGAGGGCTTCCTTAACCGGCGCCGTAGAGTAAATGCTGATGACCTCCTGGCGCAGGAAAAAGTTCATAGCTATAGCCGGTATATCCCTAATATGGTCATAGTGTTGATGGGTGATAAGGATTGCCTTAATTTTTAGCTGGGCGGAAAAAGACAGGCTGGAGGTAAGCCCACCGGCGTCTAAAACCAGGATACCATCAATTAACAGGCTCAAGAGCTTGGTATCTTCAGATTCAGTGTTGTGTGCTCCCAGAAACTTAATCTTCATTCTTTTTTAGCAACCTTTCACTAATCTGTGATGCGAAAGGGGTTAAAGTTCGTCTCGTAGTCATAGGTATCAACCTTCTCCTTTCTCTTTAAGTAGTTGACCGTGGTGTAGGTGAACGGAGTAGCGATGGCTTCAATAGCAGTCTTAGCCAACCAGTGATGTAAAATCATTATCAGGGCAAATGACGGGGTGCCAACAAAAGCCAGGGTAATAAATACTGCCGTGTCCAGTCCCTGTCCCACTATGGTGGAACCAATAGTTCGGCTCCACAGCCAGCGCCCCTTAGTTAAAATCTTCATCTTGGCCAGGACAAAGGAGTTGACAAACTCGCCAACCAGGTAGCCACCGAATGAGGCAACCAGCAGTCTCGGCGTAAAGCCCAAGATGCTCTCATAAGCCTCCTGACCCTCCCAGAAGGGGGCCGGGGGTAGAAGCTGTCCCACCCAGGCAAATATAACGAAGATGAGGTTACATAAAAAGCCTAGCCAGATAACCCTCCTGGCCCAGCGATAACCATAGACCTCGGTGAGAATATCACCAAAAATGTAGCTCAGAGGGAAGATAACTATCGCCGCCGGCAGAATAAGAGAGCCAATACTTATCACCTTCACGGCAATGATATTAGCTGTAATGAGGGAGGTGACAAAGATGGCCGAAATTACCAAAAAGCGGTGTGAGACATTCATTATTTAGCGCCTTTGCCAAAACGGGGCGGCACCGCTAGATGATACGTATTCGCCGGAAGAAGTAGAGCATGCCACCAATAACAACCAGCACGATAAGGAACACGAGTAGAAAGGAGTAGCTGCGGTCTTCAAAAGGCCCCAATGGGATGTTCATTCCAAAGATACTTGCCACCACAGTAATAGGCAGGAGAATAGTAGCAATGATAGTCAGCATTCGTACGACTTCATTGGTACGGTTAGTCGCCAGCGAATCATGGGTATCATTTAATCCTTCAATAATCTCCTTGTACTCATCCAAGCCATCCCAAATCTTGTCCACATGGTCAACCACATCACCAAAGTAGACCGACAAATCCAACTTCTTAACAAAGCGGCGCACCCTGGGTTCCAGACTGCCAATAACCGCCCGCATCGGCCAGATAATACGGCGAAAGGAGATAATATCACGCCGTATCATGGAGATTCCCCGCACTGTGCCCTTCTTCCTGTCAGAGAAGATGTCGTCTTCCACCTCCTCAATACTATCACCAACCTTGTCTAGTATCGGCAGGCAATAATCAACCAGCCTGTCAAGTATGCGATAGAGAAGAAAACCCGAGCCCTGACTGAAATACTCCTGCCGCGACTCCTCATCAATCTGGCACTCCCGAAACAGCTTTACCAGTGGTTTAAGCTCTCCTTTATGTACCGTAATCAGGTAGTTTTGGCCAATAAACACCGATACTTGGCTGGAGGTAAGCACCCGCTCCCGTTTCCTGTATATTGGAAAGTGAAATACCAGGAACAGGTAGTCCTTGTATTCATCAATTTTAGGGCGCTGGATTCGGCTGAGTATGTCATCCAGGTCAAGGGAGTGAAAAGGGTAGTGCTCGGCCAGATACGCTGCCTCTTTCTCAGTTGGATGCTCAATATTAACCCAGGTTAGCTCACCCCAGGTAAGTGAATCCATATTCAGCTCTTCTTTTTTGATTTGAGGTGCAGTCATGGAAATCACCCTTTCCCCAGTAGCCAATCAGCTATTCTATTCTACCACAATCCTTTGTCCTATAGCACCAAACCTGATATACTATAGGCAGAATTTTACTACAAATTAGGGCTAAAAATGAAGCCCCCATTAAGAGCTAGGATTACCCTCAGAATCAAAAAGGCACTGGGAATGAATATATTCCTGTGCGATAGCTGTAAATGGAACTGGCGCGGGGCGTGCCACATCCCGGAGCGCCCCAATGCTACCTGGTGCCCTGACTATGAAAAACGGGGAAGGTAATGTCATTACTTCCCCTAAAACACCCTTGTCGTTTGCCTACCCCTTGTGGTTGACAATAGTCTAAAAAGACCTATACAATGCCTAAAGTCAATGCCAATCTAGAGTCGGCAATGGCAGCGTAGCTCAGTGGTAGAGCAGGGGACTCATAAGCCCTTGGTCACTGGTTCAATCCCAGTCGCTGCCACTTTTTTATGTTTTATAAAACAGCCTGGCCTAAGTAATATGGCCAAAGCACTATCCCTAGGACAATCTTCCAAAATC
>DAOVGW010000020.1 GCA_030672225.1 Dehalococcoidales bacterium
TGTCATTACGCCCCAAATCCACCAGCATAATGTGCTCTGCCCGCTCCTTCTCATCACTGCGCAGTTCCTGCTCTAAGCTTACATCCTCAGCCGGGCTTTTCCCTCTCGGCCTGGTCCCCGCCAGAGGCCGGGTTGTCACTATACCATCCTCTACTCTTACCAGAATCTCAGGGGAAGCCCCGATAATATGGAAGTCGGTGAAATCAAGAAAGAACATATACGGGGAGGGGTTTATGGTGCGTAGTGCCCTATAGAGCTCAAAGGGAGGAACATCAGTAGGTTGGGCCAAACGTTGGGACAAGACCACCTGAATAGCCTCGCCAGCAGTGATATACTGCTTTATCTTAACTACGCCGGTCTTAAACTCATCCTTAGAGAGGTTTGAGGAAAGCCGGTAGCTATTCATAGGATGAGCGGCCGCCTTCATGCGCTGGCTTGGCGGAAGTGGCTGGCGCAACCTAGCCACCAGGTTATCAATCCTCTCCACCGCCTTTTGGTAGGCTGCCTCTATGTCTCCGCCAAGATGGACATAGCTTAGGACCTTAATCTTATGAGTGACATGGTCAAAGATAAGCATGCTGTCCACGAACATAAATAGCGATTCCGGTAAGCCTAATGGGTCGTGGGCTGGGGAGGGTAGCTCCTCAAAGCGAGTCACCGTTTCGTAAGCCAGATAGCCCACCGCACCGCCGCAGAAGCGGGGAAGACCGCTAACGGGTACCATCTTATACTTACCTAGTTCTTCGGCAATAAGAGGCAGCGGGTCGGTCTTATCCTCTCCTCTGGTGGTTAGTACCCGGTATGGCTCAGTACCGATAAAGCTATAACGGGCCAGTTGCTCGCCACCCTCAACGCTCTCCAGGAGAAAAGAATAGCCACCTTGACTCACTTTCAAGAAGGCAGACACCGGCGTCTCCAGGTCGGCAACAATCTCACAATAAATGGGTATCAGATTCCCATCTTTCTTATGTCTTTTAACCTCTTCTAATGCGGGATAATACATATAACTCTCCCAATACAGCAATAAAAAAACCTCTCACCCATAGGGGCAAGAGGTTACTCCTTCGCGGTACCACCCTACTTGATTGCCATTTCCGGGCAACCATCTCATTCAGATATAGCCTCACTATTTTGAAGCAATACCCTGGGCCCCGGTAACGGTGCCCTTTCCGTCAAATCCTACTTGTCCTTCCGTGAAGGACTTTCAGTTTGCAGCTCCCGAGTCCATTCAACCCCTGCGCCAGCACCGGCTTACACCTTCCCCGGCTCTCTTGAGCCTCGCTGGGGACCTACTAGTCTCGTTCTCAGCTTTTAGCTTATTCTGTTTTCTAAAGTAATCCTATCGTATTATCGGTTCTTTGTCAAGGCCAGACTTTCTTGACTCTTACAAGGCGGACTTAAGTGCTTTGCCGATTGCCTCAACTGTAGTCTGAATATCTTCAGTAGTGTGAGTCAGAGAGACAAAAGCTGCCTCAAACTGAGAAGGTGGCCAGTATATCCCGCCGGACAGCAGCTGTTGGAAGAACTTGCTGTATAGCTTCGTATCGGCACGCTTTGCTACCTCGTAGTTAAGCACACTTTCCTGGCAGAAGAAGACGGTAAGAGCCGAGCCCACTCTTGGCACCTGGACAACTACCCCGGCTTTAGCTGCTATAGCGGCAATGCCTTTTTCCAGGAGGGATGAGCGTGCCTCTAGTTGATTATAGACCTCAGGCTGGCTTAGAATTTTAAGGGTAGAAATTCCGGCGGTCATGGCCAGGGGGTTACCGGAGAGAGTGCCGGCCTGATAGACGGAACCCAGGGGGGCAATCATCTGCATAATGTCTTTTCTGCCACCATAGGCCCCTACGGGCAGTCCGCCACCAATAATCTTCCCCAGGCAGGTTAAATCTGGGGTTATTCCATAGAGTGCCTGAGCTCCTCCATAAGCGACACGAAAACCGGTGATTACCTCGTCAAAAATAAGAAGAGCCCCAAACTCCTCGGTCAACCGGCGAAGACGCTTAAGGAAGCCGGGTTGCGGTGGCACAACACCCATGTTAGCCGCCATCGGCTCAACGATTATGGCGGCAATCTGCCCGGGATAGCGCTTAAAAAGCTGCTCCACAGCTTCGGTATTATTGTAGGGGGTTACCAGCGTATTCTGGGTATAGTTTGAGGGCACACCGGCAGAGTCAGGTATTCCCAGGGTAGCCACCCCCGAGCCAGCCCTGGCCAGGAGCCCGTCTGAGTGACCGTGATAGCCGCCGGCAAACTTCACCACCTTGTCTCTAGCGGTAAATGCCCGGGCCAGGCGAATGGCGCTCATGGCAGCTTCGGTGCCTGAGCTTACAAAGCGGAGCATTTCGATAGAGGGCATGGCAGTACAGATAGCTTTAGCCAGTGTTGTCTCCAGCTCAGTGGGGGCGCCAAAGCTTATTCCCTGCTCTACCACCTTTTTGAGTGCAGCAACTATCTTTGGGTGGCAGTGACCCAGGATGAGCGGGCCCCAGGAGCAGACATAGTCTATGAACTGGTTGCCGTCCTCATCATAGATTTTAGAGCCGGCTCCCTTTCTTATGAAAAGGGGATTTCCACCAACGGCTTTGAAAGCACGCACCGGACTACTCACCCCCCCGGGTAAGTAGCGCTGAGCCTGGGTAAAGAGTTTTTCGGAACGCTCTCGGTTCATCCTATTTACATCCTCAAGAGCTTTGCCCCAAAAGGACTGCATCCATGTCACCCTGAGCGTAGCGAAGGGTCTGGGGGTCGTGGGGACTATCTGTGCACTACCAGCCCCACCCACAGATTCTTCGTCACTTCGTTCCTCAGAATGACATTTAAGGCAAGACCCATCCTCAAGTAGTCGGTAGCCACTGAGCCACTTCCTTGGCATGATAGGTGATGATAATATCCGCCCCGGCTCTCTTGATAGCCGTTAGAATCTCCAGGGTGACTTGTCTCTCATCGAGCCAGCCACACTTGGCTGCCGCTTTCACCATAGCATATTCACCGCTGACATTATAGGCTACCAGCGGGTAGTTGAAATTATCACGCACTGCGTGTATTACATCCAGGTAAGCCAAAGCCGGCTTGACCATGACCATATCGGCTCCCTCGGCAATGTCCTGCTCAACTTCCCTTAAAGCCTCTCGCCAGTTGGCTGGGTCCATCTGATAAGAGCGGCGGTCGTCGAACTGGGGCGTAGACTCAGCCGCATCACGAAAGGGACCAAAGAAGGCCGAAGCGTATTTTGCTGCATAGCTGAGTATGAGGGTGTCATGGAATCCGCCCCCCTCCAGCGCCTCCCGAATCGACTTTACTCTGCCATCCATCATATCTGAGGGGGCTACTATATCAGCGCCGGCTTCAGCATGGGACAGCGCTGTCCTTGCTAGAAGGGGTAGGGTCTGGTCGTTATTAATTTGACCATCTACTACTATGCCGCAGTGCCCGTGGCTGGTGTATTCGCAGAGACAAACATCGGTCACCACTATTAACTCCGGCACTGCTTTCTTAATGGCTTGTATCGCTTGCTGAACAACCCCCTTCGGGTGATAAGCTTGAGAGCCGGCCTCATCCTTATGGGCAGGTATACCGAAAAGGAGCACCCCGGGAATACCAAGTTTGGCTATCTCCTCGACCTCTTGAGGCAGAAGGTCTACTGAGTAGCGGAAGATGCCTGGCATAGAGGCTATCTCCTGTTTTAAGCCGCTACCTTCTACTATGAAGAGAGGGTAAACTAGGTCGCCAACCTCAAGCCGGGTTTCACGAACCAGTGCTCGAAGTGGCTGTGTCCGCCTCAGCCGACGCAAGCGTAGTTGTGGAAAACCAGTCATCTAATCTCCTTTCCGTCCGCTTTGAAAGTAGAGTTCCATAGCCTCTACCAGGCCAGGAATGGTATGGTCGCGGGCAACTATATCCACCTTTAGCCCGGCTTTAGCCGCCGTAGCCGCTGTTACCGGGCCAATGCAGGCAACTACCGTTCTTTCTATCGCCCCCGGCTTGCCACCCAGCAGTGCCAGCAGGTTGGTCACTGTGGAGGAACTGGTAAAGGTGATGATGTCAATTTCATCGGCCAGAAGCATCTGCTTTCCCCGAGAAATAGCCTCGGTTGTGGGAACAGTTCTATACACGGTTACCTCGTCCACTTCGGCCCCAAGCCGGGTAATTCCATCAACTAACTCTCTGGTGGCTATATCGGCTCGCGGAAGTAAGAAGCGGCAACCAGTGATATTCCGGCTTTTAAGCCCGGCTAAAAAGCCTTGGCTGGTATAAACCTGGGGAGTGTAGTCAGGGCGTAGCCCCCTCGCCTCTAAAGCCCTGGCAGTGGCTGGGCCAATAGCACCGATTTTAATGCCCTTAAGCCACCGAGTATCCCGGTTTAGCTTATACAGACGCTCAAAGAAAGACTCTACGCCATTAGCGCTGGTAAAAACGAGCCATTGATAGCTCTCCAAGTCTAAAATGGCATGGTCAAGCTCCCCTGTAGAGGGTATAGCTTTTATTTCAATAGCCGGCATCTCAATAGGTTGGGCACCATGCTCCAGAAGCAGGTAGCTCAACGAGCTGGCCTGAGTACGCGCTCTGGTGACCAGCACCCTTTTGCCGAAGAGTGGTTGGTTATCAAACCAGCGAAGCTTGCCTCGCATCTTGACCACCTCGCCAACCACTATCACTGCCGGCGGGCTGAAGCTTGAGCTTTCTGCTTTGGCTACAATATCGGCCAGGGTGCCGACTATAGTTTTCTGACGAGGCCCGGTGCCATCTTTTATAAGAGCTATAGGGGTTGATGATGCTCTGCCACTCTTTAGCAGTTGACTCACTATTTTTGGCAGGTTCCCGACACCCATGAGAAAAACTAGAGTATCCACGCCGGTAGCCAGCTTTTCCCAGGCGATGCTTGAGCTATCCTTGGTCGGGTCTTCATGTCCGGTGATAATGGTAAGCGACGACGACAGACGGCGATGTGTCACCGGAATACCGGCATAGGCAGGGACAGCTATCGCCGACGATATTCCCGGCACCACCTCAAACGGAATGTGAACTTGCACCAGAGCTTCCGCCTCTTCGCCCCCTCGTCCCAGGACAAACGGGTCGCCCCCTTTAAGTCTTACCACCGTCTTACCCTCTTTAGCTTTCTCTACCAGCAACTGGTTTATCTCATGTTGTTTTTTAACGTGATGACTAGCAGTTTTACCCACATATATCCGTTCTACTCCGGGGCGGGCTGATTCCATAAGCCTTTCGTCCAGCAGGTGGTCGTATATAATAACATCGGCTTTCCCAAGACAAGCAAGCCCCTTCACCGTAATCAGACCGATATCACCCGGCCCGGCCCCTACCAGATAAACCTTCCCGGCTTTCATCTAAGCCCTCCGGCGATGATTTTGGCAGCTCCCATTTTTAGCATCTTCTGTGCCAGACGGGTTCCTACCTGCTTGGGATCTCTGCTGTCCCCTTCTTCTGAGGCATGCAAGGCTTTTGTGTCGTCGACATCAGCCAACATTCCGATAAGTTTTAAGGTGTTATCACCAACAGTTCCCAGCACCCCTATCGGAGCATGGCATCCCCCACCCAGAACACCGATGAAGGCTCTCTCGGCGTCTACGCTCTGCCGGGTGGGCGGGTGATTAAGAGGCAAGACAAGCCCACCTGTTTCTTCGTCATCAGCGCGTATCTCTATTCCCAGCGCCCCCTGCCCTGCCGGCGGCAGGAAATGCTCAAGGGGTAAATATTCGCTTATCCTGTCCTCCCACCCAAGGCGAATTAAAGCCGCTGCTGCCAGTATCACGCCATCAAGTTCTCCGGATAACGCCTTTTGCAGGCGGGTGTTAACATTGCCCCTTAAGGAGCATACCTTAAGGTCAGGGCGGCAGGCAACAAGCTGAGCAGCACGCCTGAGACTGCTGGTGCCTATCCTTAAACCCGGAGCCAGCTCAGCAAGCTTTCCCGCTCTGGATACCAGAATATCTCGGGGGTCAAGCCTGCTGGTCACTGCTGCCAGACGAAGCCCTTCGCCAACTTCAGTTGGCATATCTTTTAAGCTATGCACCGCTATATCAATTCTGCCATCAAGCAGGGCTGCCTCCAGTTCCTTGACAAATATCCCGACCCCTGCCATTTGACCCAGGGGAAGGTGGCGATTCTTGTCACCTTCAGTTGCTATCTTACTTATGCTGAGCTTGAGGTGTGGGTTGGCCTCTCTTAGTTGGGCTAGCACTAACTCAGCCTGAACCAAAGCAAGTCGGCTACCCCGGGAACCAATAATGACGCTCTTCCTCATTCTGGTTCCTCCGCATTCAACTGGAAAAGTTCGTTGACTATCTGAGTATAATCCTTCCTGCCATATCCGGTTTTCTTAAGATATTGTATCGGGTCATTGAGCATCTTGGTTACGATTGCCTTGGTCATGGCTTCCAGACTATCGCGCTCCTCATCGGAGAGCGGCCGCAGCTTCTTAAGAGTCCTGTCCAGTTGTGCCCAGCGTATGTCTTCAGCCTTTTGCATCAGAGCACTGACTACCGGCCTTACTTCCAAAGCGTGCCACCAGGTAGTAAACTTATCTACTTCATCCTTTATAATCTTTGTGACCCTCTGGATTTCGTGTTCCCTTTGCTTGCGGTTCAAAGCCGAAGTCTCAGTAAGGTCATCAATACCGTAAAGGAAGACATTGTTTATTTGCTTCACCCCGGGCTCCACATCACGGGGGACAGCGATATCAACGATTACCAAGGGGCGATTAGGACGAGTGCTCATTGCCATCTCCACCTGGTGCTGTTCCAGTATTAAGTGGGGTGCTCCGGTGCAACTGATGACTATATCGGAAGCGCTTAACTCCCCCCCCAGGTTGTTGGTGGTAACCCAACTGGCGCCCAGAGCTGCGGCAAGAGATGAAGAGCTTTCCTCGGAGCGAGAAGCAACAATTATTTGAGAAGCCCCTCTGTCTCTGGCTGCTTTGGCTACCAGCCTTCCCGCTTCGCCAGCCCCGATGACCAGAATCTTGCAGCTAGCAAGGTCGCCGACAATCCCTGTCACCAGGTCTACCGCTACCGAACTGACGGAAAGGGCATTCTTGCTGATTCCTGTTTCATCCCGAACACGTCTACCAGTTCCAATAGCGTGCCGGAACAAATTGCGCAGGGGTAAATTTACCATTCGGGCTTTTTCAGCAGCTTCCAAGGCACGCCCCACCTGGCCCAGGACCTCAAATTCACCAAGAATCATTGAGTCAAGCCCGCTGGCTACGCGAAAAAGGTGTCTAAATACGGTCTCATTCTTACAGAGATAAATATAGGGTAGCACGTCGGCAAAAGAGACGCCCGTTAAGGCATTTAGGAAGTTGAAGCTGGCTTCTTCAGTGGAATGGTCATCATCACCCATGGCATAAACTTCGGTTCGGTTGCAGGTAGAAAGGATAATGCCATGAGGTACATGTTGGCGGAGTAGTAATAGACTGTCCTGAAGCTTAGGTGCGGCGATAGTCAGCTTCTCAAGGAACCTGACTGGTGTGGTGCTATAATTTACGCCTACTAGGCTAACATGCATATTGGTTAGCTCCACCTCATATTTTTACCCGTCTAAGACGCTCCAGATTGGTGAACAGGGTAGCCTTGGCTCTCTCATTCTGACCGGCCCGCAGCATCTGGGTCAGCACATCTAGGTCTATGGCTTCCTGCCAGGTATCACCATTAACCTTGACTCCCTGCCTCTTCAGATCAGAGCGAATCTCACAAATCATGAGAGCCAGTGAAGCATATTCAGTGCCAAAGCTCTTTTCCAGCCTGGTTCGGATTTTTCGTGCCAGGGCAGGGCTCTTACCGGCTGTGGAAACAGTGATGGTAAGCGCACCGCGACGCAGATAAGAGGGGACGATAAAATCAGAATGTTCCGGCTTATCCACCACGTTAACCAGAACCCCCCTCTGTCTCGCCTCATCAGCTACCTTGCGATTTATCTTGCCATCGTCAGTGGCGGCAATAGCCACAAAAACTCCCTCAAGGTCTCCGTCATTATAGCCTCTTGGCACCACCAGAATTATCTTTTTCTCTGCCATTTGAACAAGCTCCGGGCAAAGTTCAGGGCTGATAACTTTAACCTCAGCCTCATGCTCAAGAAGTGCTCTTACCTTGCGCAGGGCAACTTGGCCGCCACCCACCACCACACATCTCTTGCCGCTAAGGCCCAGGAAAATGGGGTAATAGGAAGATATATGGCCGCCTCTTTTCATAATAGGTATTTTACCCTTGTCTTTTTTATTTCTTTTACGCTAAACAGCAGAATATATTCGCTAAGTCCCGTTTCTTCGGAAATCTTATCCGCGCTCATACGGCAGTCATCTCTGGTATGCCCATGAATCATGGCGAACAGATTATAGGCCCAGAGAGGGCTTGTTTTTCTTTCATAGCAGTGGCTTACTTCGCGAAGGGCAGCCGCCTTTTTGCCAGCCATCTCCACCACCTCTGGTGAAGCTATCCAGCAAGCCATGACATTGGCAGAAAAACCGACATTGTTGTGTTTGATAGAAGCGCCGAAGCGGCGGATGATGCCACGCTGCCGAAGAGACTGGCAATGAGACAGGAATTCATCTATATCCATTCCCAGTCGGCTGGAGCTGACATCAAAGGGTCTCTGGGCAAGCAGCATATCCTGCTGCAGCTCATTGATTACCAGCTTGTCTGCTGGCGAGAGGTCAGTTTCTTTATAGATAATATCCAAAGAAGCGGTACTGGCATTCACCATTTGCCGACCGTCTCCGACAAGGTCAAAAAAGACGCCAATTTTAAAAAGCTTTAGCGCCGGTAATTCCAGCATAGCCTCAGGTTTTATAATAGCACTCAATTTTTGCAGCTCGGTCTCTACTCTAACCCCGGGTGGCAAAGCCAGGGTGAACCACAGATTTAAATCATGCGCTCGCTCGTAGCCGTGGCTTATCCCCTGATGCTGTCTGATGGCTTGTGCCGCTTTGTCTAAACGGTCCTCGGCTACTTTCATTGCTACCAGTGTTGTCTGGTAACCCAGTCTTCTAGCTTCTAAGACAGGACCTATCAGGCGGACAACCCCTTCCTGCTTAAACTTCTCAATGCGACGAAGCACCTCGTCAGCACTAATACCTAGCTGAGTCCCCAGAACAGAGAATGGCTCCCGTATGAGGGGGAAATCCAGCTGTATGGCGTTAAGCAGCTTTTTATCAATATCATCAAAGTGTATTTTCACTTTCTTGCCTTTATTTCAGTCTTTGCCGCAAGGGCAGGCTCGTACACGCAATAAGGCTCAGCCTCAAGGTAATCGCCGCTGGTTTCATAAGCCCGCGCCCGGCAACCGCCACAAAGCGTTTTATACTCACAAAGACCACACTTTCCCTTAATCATGGAGAGGTCTCTTAAATCACGAAATAAGGGGGAGTCGTACCAGACTTCCTTAAAGCTTTGCTCCTTTATATTGCCAGCCTCAACATCCAGATAGCCGCATCCCTGCACCCTGCCTCGATGAGAGATGAAGCAAAAGCCCACCCCCGCCAGGCAGCCCCGGCTGAGAGAGTGCATCGGGTTAGGCGTGGCGGCAGGTTTTATTTTCTCCACTGGTGACACTCCCTGTAACCTGTTTTCTTTATCCCGTTGCCTCATCACTCTCAGGTAGTGGGGAGCATCAGTTGGCTTGAAGAACATCCTGTCTCCCAGCTCCGCCTGTTTATCATAAATCCAGTTCAGGATTTCCTCATATTCCTGAGGCAGGAGTTCCACTGATTCCAGCCCCTTGCCCCGGCCGGTGGGCACCAGCATAAAGGGGTGAAAGGCAACGGCACCTACCTTGAAAGCCAGGCTTAAAAGGTCATCCAGATAGGGAGCATTCAGCTTGGTAATGGTGCTGTTAATCTGGACGGGGATACCTGCCTGCTGCGCCATGGCTATGCCAGCTATTGCCATTTCAAAGGCGCCCGCCTTACCCCGGAAATCATCTTGAAGTTCTGGTGTGGGAAAGTCCAGGCTTACCCCGATTCGGGATACTGAAGCCTCCTTGAGTCTAGTAGCAACTTC
>DAOVGW010000039.1 GCA_030672225.1 Dehalococcoidales bacterium
CATTAACCTGAGGGAGAGCGCATCTACGGCAAGGCAGTTTATGCAGAGCAATAACCTTTCCTTTCCCGTGCTTCTTGATACCAATGGCGATGTGGCTCAAAAGTACAATGTTAGCGGCATACCAACTACCTTTTTCATTGATGAAGATGGTATAATTCAAAAGAGCAAACTCGGCACCTTCCGAAGTAAGGCTGATATAGAAAACAGCCTGGGAGCAATAATCCCATAGTTAATCAACAATAGATGGAGAGACTAAGTTATGAGTGATATTCTAAATGAAGCCTACGGCGTAATCCAGTGCAAGGAATGCCCGTGGTATAAATCCTGCGTAATGCCGATGAGGTTCACGGCTGAGGACATCCGCCGACAGCTAGCCTCATCAGCCCCGGGGGTGGATATTCCACAGCAAGCTGACCTCGGCATTCAAAACCTCATCTCCAGCATGGCCACTGCAGCCCAGAACTCACTGCTGGAAGGATGTCCCCTCTTTATTGAGCGCCTGCGCTCAAGCCCCAAGCTTGCCCAGCGTATAAAGGAAATAATGCAGAACTGGAGCCAAGAAGAGGATTAAGTAGCAGGCTCTGAAGCAAAAGGTAAAATTACCTTTGCTTATTTCATTTAATAACGGAGAATGCCCCGGGTAATCTGATATGAAGTGACTTAAGTCATTGACGTTTTCTAGAAAAGGCATATAATAAAAATAAATCAAAGCTAATTAAAGAAGAAAGGGAACCATAAAATGAAAAGAATTTTAATAGCTGCTAGTATTACTATCCTGTTATGCTCACTCCTTGCTGGGGTAGTCTCTGCTGGTCCGCCAGGACCGTTTAAGGCCCCACCAGGGTTTGAAGAGGGGAACCAAGCAGAAGAGGCAATAGACGTCTACAAACCTATAACTCCCGGTGGGCACTATGAGAGATTGGTTCTGGTACATCACGCCAAACCACCTTGGGCTGGCAAGCCTGATAAGGAAGAAAAACCCAAGGATTACGATGCTTATGACTTATTGGGCGTGAAGTGGGTAGTCCCTGCGGGGGGTATACCTTATGTTATTGACCCTGACCATGCTCCAACGGGTTCAATTGAGCAGATAGACTTCGCCTATGACGCTTGGGATGATGTTACAAGTGTAGAGCTTTTTGCTGAGCCGACAGTTGATAGTGAAGTAAGCCCGTCAACAGATAGCCCTGATTTTATCAATACAGTGTCCTGGAGATTTATCGTTCCCCCAAGGATAATTGCAGTGACCTATATCTGGTATAACCCAGACACGATGGAGATTGTCGATTGTGATGTTATTATGAACACCAAAAAGGATTGGGGAATAGATACTGATGGAGAACTTGATGGCTTTATTCTCGAGGATGCTTTTGATGTCAGGAATATCGTTACTCACGAGGCTGGTCACGTGGTAGGACTTGGTGACCTTTACGACGAGATTTATAGCGAGCTGACAATGTATGGATATGGTGAAGAAGGAGAGACCAAGAAGATAAGTCTTGAGAATGGTGATATTTTAGGAACTCAAGAGCTATATGCTGAATGAATAGCACAAGCGACAAGGCTGCTATAGAAACACCGACAACTGGGCAGGGCTTTAGGAACAATTATCGTCCTGCCCGGCCCATATGGTGGTTAAAGACAAAGACTATAATAGGCCGGTATGAGCCTACAGCTTCTTAACCATATAGTCTCCCACTAGAGCGTAGCCGAAATCAGAGCGGTAATACTCCCTGGCGCCAACACCACTCAAAATAGCAATCTGCGGTGTCCCAAACTCTTCGCCAGCTAGCCGCTCCGCCTCAAGTAGCAGTGCCCTGCCTAAGCCCCTATGTTGAGCCGTCGCCGGCCTTCGCTGACCGAGGGCAACCTCAGGGCCATAGACATGTAATTCCCTTATTAAGGCTAGATTGCCACCAGTCTCCTGCCCCAGTCCAGCTATCGGCTTAGCCTGAATTCTCATTCGCAGAAGCCCAAACAGTGTTTCCCCCGCGTCTTCAAAGGACAGGAAAACCTCCCTGCCGCCTGAAGCCTCATAATCGGCTCTTACCAGCCGCGGCTGGCCAATCTCCCGGCCATTCCGTGCCCGGTGACCATACTCCCGGCAGCGGATGCAGTGACACCGAGTTGCCTGCTGCTCCATTAGCTGTTTAACTATGTCCCGCAGTGAGTCTTTTAGACCAGCGACAATAAACTTTGCCGGGATATCACGAAGCACCCTTGAGACCCTGACATACTTGGGTATAATAGCCTTGATGCTGACAATCAGGCTAGTCATGATGTCATTATCATATGGCTGGTAGCGCCCTTCCTGATACCACCGCTCTAGCTCAGTGCCGGCTACTACCATAGTGGGATAAAGCTTTAAGCCATCTGGTCTAAAGCGGGCATCGCTAAATAGCCGGGCTGACAGCTCCAAGTCCCCTTCTGGGGTTGCACCAGGCAGTCCTGGCATCCAGTGGTAGTGCACCTTAAAGCCATGTTCCCTAAGTAACCTGGTAGCTTTAACCACATCTTCCACCTTGTGCCCTCTTTTGACCAGCTTATAGATTCTGTCATCTAAGGTCTGAACGCCGAGTTCTACTCTGGTGGTGCCAAATTCAAGCATCCGGTCTATCTCCTCCTGATTGCACCAATCAGGTCTGGTCTCTATGCACAACCCAACGCAGCGGTGTTTAGCCGTTTCGTTAAGTCGCTTCGCCTCTTCCAGAGTAGCTGACTCCTTGCCATTTAGGGCATCAAAACAGTCTTTAATAAACCGGAACTGATAATCTTCAGGCTGAGCCAGGAAGGTGCCGCCCATTACTATCAGTTCAATCTTATCCGTCGGGTGTCCCATTTCGGCTAAAACTTTTAACCTAAGCTCAATCTGCTTTCGGGCATCAAAGCCGCACTTTATGGCTCTAAGTACCGCCGGCGACCCCGGTGTATAGCTTTGAGGTGTTTCTGCATAGGTAGGGCAGTAGATACACCGCCCCGGGCACTTCATCGGCTGGGTCATCACCGCTACCGGGGTAACGCCGGATATTGTCCTTGCCAATTTCCTCATGGTAGACTTCTCTTAGAGAATCATAATTAGTCTAGCAGGTCTTAGCTGGTAGCGACAACTCAAAATCTTTTCTAGCGGGGTGTTTAAGAGGGGCGAAGCCTCTCTTCTAAAAACTCTTCCCCCTCTCCTTTGAAGGAGAGGGGGAACCAGGGGGTGAGGTAGTTATTAACCCAAAAGATATATTTAACCAGATAGCACCGAGCTGGTACAACTTCAGGCACTGGTCTATCTTTACTAAAGAGCTTGAGGCACTGGCAAAACGCTGGCAGAAGGGTAAGCTGCTCAACCTGGGCTGCGCCCATGGTCCTGACTTTTTACCCTTCAAGCAAACCTTTGAGCTATATGGCGTGGACTTTTCGCCCGAGATGATAAAATATGCCCAAAAATACGCCCAGAAATTCAATTTTGAGGTAAAGCTGGCGGTGGCTGATATCAGGCACCTACCCTACCCCGATGAGACCTTTGACTGGGCAATATCAGCAGCCACCTACCACCATATAAAGGGTGAGGTGGAAAGACAGAAGGCACTGGGTGAACTAAAGAGAGTTCTAAAGCCCGGTGGTGAAGCCTTCATCACCGTGTGGAACCACCATCAACCCAGGTTCTGGTTTAAGCCAAAGGACATAGCAGTACCATGGCGACAGAGAGACAAGACCCTGTATCGCTACTACTACCTTTTTTCCTACGGCGAGCTTAAGAAGCTAGTGAAAAAAGCTGGTTTTCAGGTGCTTAAATCCTTCCCCGAAAGCTCCTACCACTTCCCGCTTAAAGCCTTTTCTAAAAACATCTGCCTGCTGGTGAAAAAGAGTGATTAAGCCAGCTGATTTGCCTAATCACAGCTAGATTGGTAACATTACCAAAGACAACCATTATGGGTTGGAACAACAAATGGAGAAATGAGATGAGTAACAAGAGGAGGTTACCGAGAATGCTTATCCCAACAATAGTAATGGGCGTAATTGCCGTTATTGTTCTTATTATTGCCTATCAGAGAGGAGGCGGGGAACACATTCTGGGTCTAAAATCAGCCGGCAACCTCCTGCTTGAGGTTATGCCACTACTAATTTTTGCCTTCATTGTGGCTGGCATAATTCCACTTCTCATTCCCACTGAAATGATATCCAAGTGGGTAGGCGCTGAGTCTGGCCTCCGAGGCATCCTAATTGGTTCCGCCATGGGCGGTCTTACGCCGGGTGGTCCCTTCGTTAGTTTACCTATTGCCGCTGGGCTGCTGCGTACCGGGGCAGGTATCGGCACCATGGTGGCCTTTATGACCGGGTGGTCACTATGGGCAGTTAGCCGGTTGCCAATGGAAGTAGGCTTAATGGGCTGGAAATTCACCGCCATCCGCCTTGCCTGTACCATTTTCTTCCCCATAATAGCCGGGCTAATAGCTAACCTATTCTTTTCCCGTACCAATATTTTTTGAAAAACAAGAACATTGAGAGCAGGAGGACAGGTCTATGATAGTCAAAATTAAGTGCCCTAAGTGCGATGCCGAAAGCAGTCTCTCCCTGATTGAGCCAAGCTACCAGGGACCTTACAAATGCTGGAAATGCAGAGGCTTATTTTCTATTAAGCTGGAGGATAACAAGCTCAGGTGCTGTGACCCCTTGAGCCAAGAAGAGTTTAGTAAACTTATGGAAATAGAAGCCCTGAAAGCCAAGCTCAGACGACAATAATAAGACATGAGGGGATAACCAAAATGGCTGTTAAAGCAGTTGGTGAGAAGTATAGGTGTAATATTTGTGGCAATGAGGTAGTGGTGACTAAGGTCGGTGGTGGCACCCTTGTCTGCTGCGGACAAGACATGGAGAAAATAGGATAGCAAGCTATTTTCATAGACTGCCTAACTAATCAAAATATGGAGGTTACTATGCCAATAGTTATTGTTGAAATGTGGGAAGGACGCACCATTGAGCAGAAAAAGCAGCTGGTGGAGGGCATAACCTCTTTGTTTGCCAAAATCGGTGTCCCTCCAGAGCAGGTTAATATCATCATCAAGGATAACCCCAAGCACAACTGGGCAACCGGGGGCAAACTGGCTTCAGAAGAGACTTAAGATAGATAGCAATTACTAAATCTCAAAGAGTTCTCTGGCAAGCTGGTGTTATCGGGCAATCTGATAGAGGGCTATGCCCCATTTTTTGGAGTGAGCCTGCTTTAAGTGGTTCAGATGCTCCTGAAATGAGGCCGAGTCTATATTTTCCACGGTCATTATCACCGCATCCTCTTTGTTATCTGAGTAGTAGCCACGGCGTAGCCCTGTTCCGGCAAAACCATACTTGCGATAGAGGCTCAGGGCAGCGGGATTAGAGGCACGCACTTCCAGAGTGATAAGAAACGATTTCAACTCTCTCGCCAGGTCTATAAGGGATATAAGAAGTAGCTCCCCTATCCCCTTTCGGCGGTAGGGCTGCCTTACAGCAAAGTTGATGATATGGGCTTCCCCAGCCATAATCCAGAAGCCAGCAAAGCCAACAACATACTGCTTACCTGATGGTGGAGTTGCCCTATTTCTAAAGATAAGCCTTGAGATAAACCTTAATGACCGTTCGGTTTTCTCCAAAGCCGCTTCTGCTTCAACTTCGTCAACCATCTTATCATCATCATAGGCTACGATATAATGAGCTAGCGGGCTTTTAAGTTCACGCTGATAGTTGGTTGGCGGCAACATAGTGGGAAAGGCTTCTCGGTCAATCGCGGTGACCTGGGCAATATCTTCTTGGCGCATTAAACGCACACAATTGGACAAGCTTCCACCCCCTTGAAGATGGACTAATCCTGTGCTCGTTGTTGAATACTCTTTAATTGTAGCATATTTCATTTTCCACACCATATACTTTATCACGAGAAATATAAAGAATGGCACTGTCAAAGACTGCTTAGAGCGACTAATTGATTCACCTTTAGATATTATAGTTACAAGCTAGAGAGTCTCGAGGTGAGGCTCTCTCTTTATTTAAGCCACCACCTAATCTATTTTAATATTGGCATAGTGCTCCCACTCACTGTAAACACAGCCACAGTACTGCTGGCGGTAAAGAGCTAGCGGCTTGGTGATGCGGCGACTATCCGAGTAACGCTTCCTGAGGTCAACATACCGGAATTGTATACCGATTTCTTCAGCCAGTTCGTTACCAATCCCCCGCAAGAGGTCATGCTCCTGATGAGGACTGATAAGCAGGCTGGTGGTAAAAGAGCTAAAGCCCCTCTTAAGAGCAGTCTCAGCCGTTTTTTTAAGGCGAAGCCGAAAGCAATACCGACAGCGCTCGGCTTCATGCCCCGTTACCTTGCGGAAGTAGTCTATCATGTCATAGCCCTCGGCTATAATCAGTGGAAAATCCATCTGTTTAGTCAGAGAGCGCATCGCTTCCAGGCGGTGCTGGTGCTCCGTATAGGGGTGGATATTGGGGTTATACCACAGGGCGCTGGGCTTTATCCCCTGCCGTCGCCAGTAATTAATTGTATAGGCAGTGCAGTGGGCGCAGCAGCAGTGAATTAGAACCGATTTCATTTTACAATCTTAGCTCTATCACAGGCTATTTATCAAGGGTAGCCTGAAAGGGGTAAGGTTGATAAACAATCTTTACCACAGGGTTGGCTGAGGCGGTTTTTCTTTTCTGCCGGGCAGACCGAGGTGCTGATAGGCTAGCTGAGTAGCTAACCGCCCACGGGGAGTCCGCTCCAGAAAACCCAACTGCAGTAGATAGGGCTCATAGACATCCATAATAGTGTCTGCCTCCTCACTGATAGAGGCAGCGATAGTATCCAAGCCCACCGGGCCACCATTAAACTTATCAATGATAGTATGCAGTAGCTTATGGTCTACCTCATCCAGACCAATAGGGTCAACCTCAAGCTTGGATAGTGCCTCAACGGCCACAGGTTGGGTAGCTACACCATCTGCCCTCACCTGAGCATAGTCCCTGACTCGCTTGAGTAGTCGGTTAGCCACTCTGGGTGTACCTCTAGCCCGGCAGGCAATCTCCCTAAGCCCTTCGGCTTCAGCCTTCACCCCAAGAATGGAGGCAGAGCGCAGGAGGATGGTTTCAATTGATGCCTGGTCATAGAAATCGAGGCGGTAGACAGCGCCGAACCGGTCTCGGAGGGGTGGGCTTAACAAGGCGAAGCGAGTAGTAGCCCCAATCAGAGTAAAAGCAGGCAGGTTCAGTCGCAAACTCTTGGCACCGGGTCCCTTGCCAATAATAATGTCCAGAGCCCCCTCTTCCATAGCCGGGTACAGTATCTCCTCCACCGCCCGACTCAAGCGGTGGATTTCATCAATAAAGAGAATGTCCTGGCTACGCAGATTGGTCAGGATAGCTGCCAGGTCTCCGCTGCGCTCTATTGCCGGACCTGAGGTAACTCTGATATTAACCCCCATCTCAACGGCTATTATATAAGCCAGGGTCGTCTTACCCAGGCCGGGTGGACCATAAAGCAAAATATGGTCCAGCGCCTCACTCCTGCCTTTGGCGGCAGCAATGGCTATGCTTAGGTTTTCCTTTATTTTGGTCTGCCCGATAAAGCTACCAAGGCGCCGGGGACGGAGGCTGGAATCAAGCGATATGTCTTCAGTGCTGGGTTTACCCGAGATAATGCGCTCTATTGTATCTCACCCCCTAGATGTTAGGTAAAACAAAAGGGGTCTTACCCCGCTACCTATCTTCTCTGGCTATTATATCACATATTCACCCGGGCTAGGATAAATCTGGGCAATAAGTAGAGCCGCCCTATTAGCCCGGACGGCTCCAATTACCTAAAAGCAATCAAACCACGACTTAAGAAAGCTTAGATTTCCGACTCCTCCTTATCTTTCCCGTCGGTGGTGTATCCTCTGAGACCAACTCAGGCACTTTTTCCTCTGATGTCTCCTCCGAGACCAACTCAGGCACTTTTTCCTCTAACGTCTCCTCTGAAACCAATTCAGCCTCCGTCTCCTCTGGCGCCTCCTTACAAGCCTGGCACCGGGCTGGAATTAGCTTGCCGATGATTACATTTTCCTTAAGCCCGACAAGTCTATCTGCCCTTCCGTAAACTGCGGCATCGGTAAGCACTCTGGTGGTCTCTTGGAAGGAGGCCGCCGCCAG
>DAOVGW010000048.1 GCA_030672225.1 Dehalococcoidales bacterium
CTTTGTCAGGGTGCTAGATTTTCCGCCGCACACCAAGCACACCTGGGGCTCTAATCTGTGTCTTATTCACCCAACCATTGATAGGAGAACCGGCCGACTCATCGTCATCAGCTGCCTTGATAATCTACTTAAAGGCGCCGCCGGGCAGGCTGTCCAGAATATGAACCTGATGCTGGGTCTGCCGCAAACTACCGGTCTTGAGGCTCTGGCGGTCTATCCATAGAGTTGGGATGAGAGAACTTACCAGCAACGCTGGCTTAAAAGCCAAGGGTTTTGGCCCGGCTGACTACGTCAAGGTCACCATCTTGGGCTTTTCTCTATCAGCCCTGTGGCAGAGCCTGCATACCATTATTTTACCAGCACGACTGCTGGACTTTGTTGCCGAATCACAGAAAAACACCTATCTTACGCTACTCAGTATACCTGGACAGCTCCTAGCGATGGTAGTCCAGCCGATAGCCGGCGCCATTAGTGACCGCTCCGGCTTTAGCTGGGGGCGCCGGCGACCTTATATCTTAGTCGGCACTATGCTGGCTATCCTGTTTCTACCCGGCATAGGACTGGCTGGCAGCTTTGCTATCCTCTTTGCCACTTATTGCCTGCTTCAGGTCAGCAGTAACACAGCACAGGGCCCATATCAAGGCTTTATTCCCGACCTGGTACCTGAGGGAAAGAGAGGGCGCGCCTCTGGGGTCAAAACCCTGCTTGAGATAATAGGCGGCGCCATTGCGGTACTGACTATAGGCATCTTTATGGACCGCTACTCCGCTGGCGAGGGAAGTGGGTGGCTGTGGCTAACTTTGGGAATGCTGGGAACTGTATTACTCATAGTCATGGTGGCAACTGTAGTAGCGGTTAAGGAACGGCCCGGCGTCGGCGGCATCAAACTATCAGTGCTGCCGACGCTATTACAAAGCTTCAAGATTGATTTAAGAGCCAACCGCGATTTTATCTGGTTTCTAGCTTCCCGCCTGCTTGTCTTTATGGCCTTTGCTACCATACAACAACGGGCTTTCTACTTCCTCAGGGATGTCATCGGCGTCGCCAACCCAGGCGCGGCAACGGGCACATTCGTGGCAATAGCTGTGGTTGGCATGCTGGCGACGGTCTACCCTGCCGGGCGATTATCAGACAGGATTGGACGCAAGCCGATTGCCACCTCGGCGGCACTTCTGGCCTCTATTGGAGTTTTAGTGATAATCCTGTCCCAGAGCTATAGCTCAATACTGATTGCCGCCGGCATCATAGGGGTAGCCATGGGAGCCTTCTCCAGCACCAACTGGGCTTTAGCTACTGATTTAGTGGCCAAGGGGGAGGAGGCAAAATACCTGGGACTAGCCAATGTGGCCACTACCGGCGCTGCCGTTCTGGCACATCTCATCGGGCCGGTGATTGATTTCTTTAATGCCCAGAGTGCCGGGCTAGGCTATCAGGTTATGCTTGGGGCTTGTTTTGTCTATTTTATTGTCGGTGCCCTGTTGCTTTTGAAAATTAAGGGCCAGGTCAACCGAGGAAGTCCTGCACCACCCCCCAGCCCATAGCGCCAGCCCAGGCAATACCTATGTAGAGGATGGTTCTGCCCAGCCAGCAGACAAGGATAAACTTCCAAAAGGGCAAACGAAGGATGCCGGCGGCGACACCAGCTAGGTCAAACGGAAAGAAGGGCACCAGAGAGAAAATGAAGATAGCCTTGGCTCCCCACCTCCCTACCCAAGCCACCAACCTGGTATACAGCCGACTTCTTTGGGCAATGCCACGGCCACTATAGCCCACCATATAACCGGTTGTCTCTCCAATGGCTGCCCCCGCCCCGCCAGCCAGCCCCACCCCTACAATACCAATCAGCCCAGCATCTTGATAGAGGACAGCGGCCAGTGAGGCAAGTATGAGAGGCGACGGGACAGGCAAGATAACAGTGGCATTGCCCAGAAGGCTTATAAGAAAGGCACCTAAATAGGCATACTCTTCTAGTCCGGCTATTTCCTCCCGGTAAAGGAAGATACCAACCGTAATAGCTAGAGCCAAGAGCAGGACCGATAGCGGGACTATTTTATTCCTTAGTCGGCCTCTCTTTCTCTCGGCTGGTCTATCGTTACTAACCATTCTTATCTGCCTTGACAAGTATTGTAGCACACCAAGTAGGAGAGGGGCTAAGCTCTCTACGCCATTGTAAGCTGGCCCTATCTCTGCTATACTTATTTTCTGTGCCCCCATCGTCTAGAGGCCTAGGACACCGGCCTTTCAAGCCGGCAACAGCGATTCGAATTCGCTTGGGGGTACCAATTACGACCTCGTTGACAAGATGCTATTCTTGTGTATACTTTGGGGAGAGGTGCTTAATGGGAAAGTGCCCCAATTGTGGTCGGGCGACTGCAAGAACTGAGGACTGGGCCTGCCAATGGTGTGGTTATCCCCTTTTGTCCAGGGCTTATAAAAAAATACCTAAGACCTTTAGGCAGCTGAAAGGAGAGGAACCGCATGAGCCGGAGTCTTCTGCAGGAGAGGAAACTGAAGTATCTCTTTTACCCAATCATGTCCCTCTAATACCAACACGTACGGCAGAGCCAGAGCCAATGCCAGAGCCTGAACAAGTGCTGGAGTCTAAGCCTGAGCAGGTACAGGAACCCGAGCCCGAGCCAATACCAGCCGCAAAAGAGACAACCGTTGAACAATTGATTTCAGCTTATGAAGTAGACGAGGCGGCGGCAGATGCAGAATTTGTGAATAAGATTCTTAAGCTAACAGGGGTAGTAACTAAAATAGAAGTCAATGACACTCTTGACGTTCACTATATTGTTCTAACTAGTGCTGAAAGTAAGGGACCACAGAGCGTCCGCTGCCTGTTTGATAAGAAATACGAGGCCCAGCTAAACCAGTTGACTAAAGAACAAACGGTGACGGTGCAAGGTAAATACAACGGCTCCATAATAGCCATGCGCATGAGAGATTGTGTGCTAGGCCGCTGAAAACACCCCCAGCTACAATGCTACTCTCCCCAGTTTTTCCCTTTATTTTATAGCTAACAAAATGGACTTCAACGTAGTCCTATTTTAAGGATATTTTCACTTTATGTATCAGATTAAATCCTGACCTGGGGCTATAGAGCCAGTTGTAGAATACGGATATAGCCCTGTAGTAGGCATGTTACATGGCGGCAAACTTCTTTTGCTACTAACAATGAAGGTATTTATCAACTAACTTTTGTATCTCTTCTTCCTTGCCGTATAATCTCTCGCTCAGGTCCTTATCATTGTAGCTCATAAGCTTTTTCACTATTCCATCAATAACTATAGGAGAAAAGACACCGTCCCTCTGGTATATCTTACTATCCTTCAAAAAACTTTCAGCTGATTCCCAACACGAGTTAGGTAGCTGGGGCAGTTTTTCCTGAACCCCCTTGTGCTCAGAAGAAAAGATGTTTACATCCACATAGAGTTTATTAGCCAGTTCCAAAGCACCATCCATCTCCAACCCATGTCGAGCGGCTACAGCTAACCCGGCCAGCAGGAGATGGACGTTAGCCGAACCATCGGGACAGCGAAATTCCACCGTCTGGTTATCAATGATCCCAGGCGTTCCTTTGCTCTCCAGTGGATTAGCATCTCCGGCCATATTATCTACATTCAGCCATCCCAAAGGAACTCTTACTAATACGGAGCGGTTTCTATCACCCCAGCATATATTGGTTGGCGCTTCCTGATGGGGAACCAGCCTCAGATAAGAAGTAGGAACAGTATTACCAAAGGAAGTTAAAGAGGGGGCCAGAGCCAGATAGCCAGCAATAGCCTTTTTGGCTATATCGCTTAACTGGTTTCCTTCAATCATCATATTTTTCCCGTCTTTAACCAATTTTGTATGAATGTGAAGGCCGCTGCCGGCATGTCCAGCTAAAATCTTGGGGGCGAAGGTGATCGTTACCCCATACTTATACCCAATCATCCTCAACATCCATTTGGCAATAACAATCTGGTCGGCAGCATCTTCAATAGGCACAGGAAGAAGCTCAATCTCATGCTGCTCCATCTCACGGCCTTCTTCACGAATATCACCTACTTCAGAGTGCCCATACTTTACCTTCCCTCCCGCCTGAGCAATAGCCCGTATAGCTTCACACCTCAGCCCTTCCCATTTAGAAAACGGGGCAGACTCATGGTAACTCCTCTGAGGCGTGGCCGGATAAAACTGCTGTCCCTCATAGAAAACGTAGTATTCCAGCTCCCCCATAGCCTCAAGAGTTAACCCGGTGCTCTTCTTCAATACCTCATGAGCTTTTCTAACAATATTCTCTGGAGAGCTTGGCAACCGAATCCCCTCGTTTGTATAGTAAGAGCAAAGTATATCTAATGTAGGAATGGGAGAGAACGGGTTCACATAGGCAGTTTTATAGCGGGGGATAACATATAGATCGCTTGAGGCCGCATCAATAGAGGGCAATAGACTGGAACCATCCACCCTTTCCCCTATTGATAGCAGACGGTCCAGCAGAGCTCTGCTTGTAATCACAAAATTGAGGGTCTTCAACCTGCCATCCCCACCCATGTACCGGAAGTTCAACATCTCAATGTTTTTGGCCCAAATAAACTTGATAAGGTCTTGTTTGGTAAATTCCTCGGCCGGCTTTTCCAAGAACTGAACTACTTTGTTCATATTTATTCCCAGTGTATCTGTCATGACTCACTCCCCCCCTTTCAAATCGCCCGCGAGAGCTTCCAAAATCCTTTTGTTATTCTCCTCAATAACTTCCCCAACCACCCTGGCAATAGAATTTATCGGAGGTTCTTCCATTTGGTCTAAGCCAATCTTCCGCATCTTTACCTCCCTTTCTTTTAGAAATAAATTGTTATCATCTGTCTAGTAGGCATAGAGCCGACCATAAGGGCGGAGCCAACGGGGGAAAAGCTTGGTAAATTTATGTCTAAGTATCTCCTCAGCATCGTAGTCAAAATGGGAAGCAAATTTACCAACAAGCTCCCTTAAAATCTGGTGGTCCTTTTCCCCTAGCTCGGCAGCACCTACTTCCTTACCCAATTGATAATCGCGAACATTTCCCCTGAGATAAATGACGCCGCCATGCATTCCGGTACCGATAAAATTGGCCTTGAGATACTCTCTTTTGCCCAGATTCAGACCCAGTAGAATCAGAATGCCGCCGGCCATGTACTCACCGAGGAAATCCTGAGCGCTGCCGCCGATAACCAGTACCGGCTTCCTATCCTTATATTCCTTCATATGGATGCCGGCCCGATAGCCAACATCATCCCTGACAAAAATTTTACCCCCCCTAGCCGAGAGACCAATAATATCGCCGGCATGACCGTGAACAATTATCTCGCCATCATTCATGGTATTACCGCAGCCATCCTGAGCATTGCCATAAACAATAATCCTGGGCCCGCTCATAAAGGCACCCAGGTCGTTGCCGGGAACACCGAATATCTCAATATCAACTGGCCTGTCTAAGTCCGTGCCGATATATCTCTGCCCATAAACATTGCGGAGCTCAACCTTACCGACACCGTTGGCCACCAGCTCTTTGAGTTGGGCGTTAAGCTCCCGATAGAAAAGGCCGCTGGCATCTATTTTTACCACTTGACCCGTCCCTTTAGTGTTATTCTTTCCCATCTAGCTTCCTGCCATCCTAACCCCCAGAATCTCAAGCTCGGTATCGGTAAGCCCGACACCCCTCAGGTGGAAACGATTGCCACGAAGGCTTTCCAGAGCGTTAACACCCATGCCGCCTAGTATATCCTTTAGTTCCAGGCTCCAGCCGCGGAGGAGATTGGCCAGCCGCCGGGCACCAATATCAGGATTGACTCTCCTAGTCAGGGCAAGGTCGGTGGTGCAGATACCCCAGGCGCATTTCCCGGTATGGCACTGCTGACACACGGTGCAGCCTAAGGCGATAAGAGCCGCAGTGCCAATATAGACGGCATCAGCACCAAGGGCGATTGCCTTGGCCACGTCACCGCTGTTTCTGATGCCACCTGAGACCACAATTGAGGTCTGGTTACGTATACCCTCCTGCCTCAGGCGGCTATCCACCGACGCCAGAGCCATCTCAATTGGGATGCCGACATTGTCACGAATAATCTTGGGGGCAGCACCGGTAGACCCCCTAAGCCCATCAAGAACAATGATATCGGCACCAGCCCGCACCATACCGCTGGCAATCGCTGCTGAGTTATGCACAGCGGCTATCTTGACCGATACCGGCTTGGTATAGTTGGTTGCTTCCTTTAGTGCCCAAACCAGTTGGGCTAGGTCTTCAATGGAGTAAATATCGTGCTGCGGTGCCGGAGATAGAGCATCTGTCCCCTGGGGAATCATTCGGGTCATGGATACCTCAAGGCTAACCTTTTCCCCAGGCAGGTGTCCGCCAATGCCGGGCTTAGCCCCCTGACCAATCTTAATCTCAACCACCCGAGCCACATCAAGGTACTCAGGATGAACGCCGAAGCGCCCTGATGCCACCTGGACAATAGTGTTACTACCATACTTATATAACTTGGGGTGAAGTCCGCCCTCACCGGTATTCCACAGGGTACCCATCTCAGTAGCCGCCCGGGCCAGAGACTCATGCACATTAAGGCTCACTGCTCCGTAGGACATGGCGGCAAACATAACCGGCACCTCTAGTCTCACCTGAGGGGCTAACTCTGTCTTCAGACTTAAGTCTGCGTGAAGCTCTACCCGCTCAGGTTTTTGTCCTAGATAGGTAGTAAGCTCCATAGGCTCACGCAACGGGTCAATGGACGGGTTAGTCACCTGGCTGGCATTAAGCACCAAATGGTCCCAGTAGATACGCTGGCCTTTATCATCGCCCATGCCGGTGAGGAGTACACCGCCGGTCTCAGCCTGTCTTATGATGTCCTCAATAACCTCAGGACGCCAATTATAGTTATCCCGGTAGTCCAGGGGGTTACTTCTAATAGTTAACGCCTTGGTCGGGCAGAAGAGGACACAGCGGTGGCAGCCGACACAGCTCTCCTCATAGCTCCTCACCTCATCATCCTCAGCGTCATAGTAGTGGCTGTCAAAGGTGCACTGGTTAACGCACACCTGACACCGAATGCATCGCTCCGGGTCTCTCTCTATTAAAAACTTAGCCGGCAGATAGGTCTTCACTGTATTAACCCTTTAGAATCGTATCGGTATTCCTCTTTTTGCCAGGTATGCCTTGGTCTCACCAATGGAGTAGGTCCCATAATGGAAGATGCTGGCGACAAGAACCGCATCCGCCTTGCCTAAAACCAGAGCCTGATAAAGGTCTTCCAGAGTGCCGGCACCACCACTGGCAATAACCGGCACGGACACTGCCTCAGAAATGGCACGGGTAAGCTCAATGTCATATCCCGCCTTATGCCCATCAGCATCCATGCTGGTAAGCAAAAGTTCCCCAGCCCCAAGCTCTACTGCCTGTCTTGCCCAGGCGAGGGCGTCAATACCGGTTGGCTTTTGACCACTATAGATATAGACCTCCCACCGAGGCTTCTTACTACTCTCCACCCGTTTGGCATCTATAGCGACCACGATGCACTGACTGCCAAATTTATTAGCTCCCTCTCCAATGAGGGTAGGATTAAGCACAGCAGCGGTGTTTACCGAGACCTTATCTGCCCCGGCGGCTAGCATACGTCGCATATTGCTAATAGAGCGCAGCCCGCCACCAACGGTAAGCGGCATAAAGACCTCCTCGGAGATGCGGAGGACTATGTCCACCATGGTACCACGCCCCTCGGGGGTAGCCGTTATATCCAGAAAGACCAACTCATCAGCTCCCTCTTTATAGTAAAAGCTGGCCAGCTCTACTGGGTCACCAGCATCGCGCAACTCTACAAAGCTCGTTCCCTTTACCACCCGTCCCCCTTTGACATCAAGGCAGGGAATAATCCGCTTAGTCAGCATCTTGTGCCTTCTCCCTAGCTGTTACTAGTGACTGTGACTTGAGTGGCTGTTTCAATCTGCCCACTATCGGCTCACCACCCATTGGAATCCATGACCGCTCAAGGTCAGGACAAACAAGTCGGATAGCCGACTCCTCAGACGAAAGGTAGAGCATGTCACCCCTTACCCCCACCGTAAGCGGGCGGAGTCTGATACGGTCGGTAAGCCCAATCATCTCACCCTGATGGGCAATAATTACCGTAAAGGGTCCGTTTAACAGAAGACTGCCGTATACCTGACGTAGGGTTCGTAAGAGCCTCTGCTCCCCCGAGGGGCGACGCTCAATATCAGTCCAAAAGGAAGGCGCCAATATCTTAGCCACTATCTCAATGGGAAGCCCGTGTTTGCGCATCAAGAGGTCAACTGCATAAGCCACTACTTCGGTATCGGTCTGCATGGTGCAATGATAGCCAAACTGCTCCAGATAGCGCCGATTTATTCCGTAGGATGAAATCTCACCGTTATGAATTACGGTCCAGTCCAGAATAGAGAACGGGTGAGCGCCACCCCACCAGCCAGGAGTATTGGTCGGAAATCTGCCATGGGCTGTCCACAGGTAAGCCTGGTACTTCTCCAGACAGAAGTAGTCGGCTATCTCCTCAGGGTAGCCCACCCCCTTAAACACCCCCATATCCTTACCGCTGGAAAAGACAAAGGCATCTTGGAGCTTGGTATTTATATCCATCACCTGCTCTACCACATAGTCATCATCAGATTGCCCTTGAGGCCTATGCTGGCCTACCTCAAGAAAGTAGCGCCACAGGAGCGGCGGCGCCACAATTGCCGGTATCGGTCGTGTTGGTATCTCCTCGTCACAAACCAGGTCAAACCTCTCTTTGAGAAAGGCTTCGGTCTGCCTCTTTCCCTGCCGGCTTAGGTACATTATGTGGAAGGCATATAGCTCGGCATACTCCGGATATAATCCGTAGATAGCAAATCCGCCACCCAAGCCATTACTGCGGAGATGCATATTGGCAATAGCCCTGATGACGCCTTCCCCGGAGAACCTCCTGCCTGAGGTATCCATCACCCCGAATATGGAACAGGCATCAATTACCTTTTCGTCATGATAGGGGTTATTCATCTGGCTAATTTCTTTCATAGCCTTAAGCTCTTGGAATAAGAATTCCTACTCACCCACAACCATCCCTTCAGACCGCTCAAAAGAGACCACCTGAGAAATCACACCTGAAGTTGGCATTTCTAGCCATGGGCGCCACCGTTCTTCAGGCAGAGAGAGGAGACCGAAATCACGAGCCACCAGCGCCTGCTTGAAACCGCTAACATTTATCCTGTCCTTTATTAAATTATAGACTATACCTGATTTTTCAATGTTGCCCATAAAGACCATTCCCACCACCAGCCCATCCTTTAATACTACCTTGCGGTAGTTATCATCATAAATGTTACTGAGCACCTCGTAGCTATCATCGGGCGGGGTGACTATCCCGGCGGAGACCACATCTAGCCCGAAGTATTTCAGGGAACTCATCGCCAGCCCACCCTGATACTCAGTTCGCACCCCGGCCATGTTAAGTCCGGCAACTCTGCCTCCTATATAGGCATTGGGCCAGACAGGGTTAAGCCGATTCTCACCATAGATAAAATCATAAGCCTCAGCCACATCACCACAGGCATAGACATCGGGACTGGATGTTGCCATATGGCGGTCAACCACTATACCGCGGTTTATCTTTATACCGGTGCCAGACACAAGCTCAGTGCGCGGCAGCACACCAATGGCTACTATCACCAGGTCACAGGGGACTACTTGCCCATTATCCAGGGTCACACTGCTGACGGTCTTCTCATCTGAGCTAATCTTGGCTACGGTACGACCGGTTACAAGACTAACCCCGGCCTCTCCGATGGTTGCCTCCTCCCGAGCCGATGTCTCCTCATCAAGAATAGTGTTTAAAATCCGCTCTTTCATCTCCACAACAGTAACTTTAACCCCTCTCTTTACCAGTGCCTCCGTCACACTTATCCCGATGAGACCGCCACCGATGACCACCGCTCTAGCGGCTCCGTCAAGGTAGTGGTCAATCGCCTTGGCATCCTCAAGAGTGATAAAGGTAAAGACCCCCTTCTTCTCAACACCCTCTATCTGGGGAACAATAGGCAGACCACCGGTGGCAACTAGAAGCCGTTCCCAGGCGATTCTTTTCCCATCGTCCAGCTCAACAGCATGCTCATTTAGAAAAAGACCCTTAACCCTGCTACCTAAGAAAGTGCTGATTTTATTCTTCTCGTAGAAGTCAGCCGGACGAAACAACATCCCCTCCAGGGAGCGCTCCCGAGCCAGATACTCCGAGATGAGCGGCCGGCTGTAGGCCGGATAGGGCTCATCGGAGATAATTGCCAGCGCGCCCTGCCTGTCCACCTCACGTATGGCTTCAGCGGCACCGATGCCACCGGCTGAGTTTCCGATAATCAGATATTTCACCCTTGCTATGTGCCTCGCCATTTTGTCTCCATTTTTATTTGCCGCTCAGCCCTGCC
>DAOVGW010000060.1 GCA_030672225.1 Dehalococcoidales bacterium
CGCCTATAAGGAGACCATTACGACACCGGTTAAAGTTGAAGGAAGATTTATTCGGCAAAGCGGGGGGCATGGTCAATATGGTCACATCTTTCTCGAGCTTGAACCCCTGGAGCGCAGTAGCGGCTTCCAGTTTGTCGACAATATTAAGAGCGGAACCATACCCAGGCAATATATTCCAGCAGTGAAGACTGGTATTAAAGAGGCTATGGGGACCGGAGTATTGGGTGGCTATCCTGTGGTTGATATTAAGGCAACCCTTTATGATGGTAAATACCATGAGGTTGACTCTTCAGAGTTAGCCTTCAAGATGGCTGGCTCAATAGCACTGAGGAATGGCGTTACTAAAGCCAAACCTGTCCTTCTTGAGCCGATTATGAAACTGGAAGTGGTGGCACCACAACAGTTTCTCGGTGATATAATAGATGACCTCAATTCAAGGCGGAGCCGTATTGAGACTGTGGAGACGGAGGGCGAAATGTGCGCCATCCATGCCATTATCCCCTTAGCGGAGAGCTTTGGCTATGCTACCAGTCTCAGGTCACTAACTCAAGGCAGAGCCACCCATTCCCTGGAGGTTTATAAATATCAGGAGGTACCAAGCGAATTAGCCGACCAAATTCGTGGTAAAACTACGGCTAAAAGATAGGTAAAGAGTATTTTATATGCCAAGACAGAAAATTCGTATCAAGTTAAAGGGGTTTGACCACAAGCTACTTGACCAATCTGCAGAGCAGATTGTGAGAGCGGTGGAGCGAACCGGGGCAGTGGTTATCGGACCGGTACCCCTGCCCACCCATTTTCAGAAATTCAGTGTTATCCGCTCCCCGTTTATAGATAAGGACTCACAGGAGCAGTTCGAAATTCGAACCCATAAGCGTCTTATTTATATTGTAGACACGACTTCAAAAACAATAGATGCCTTGGCCAACCTGAATCTACCCTCGGGGGTTGAAATAGATATTAAGTTATGAAAAAAACCGGGATAGCTAAAAATATGGCTCAGGGTATTATCGGCAGAAAACTAGGCATGACCCAGGTATTTAGGGACAACGCCAAAGCAGAGGCAGTAACTGCTATTGAGGCTGGCCCCTGCACCGTAGCCCAGGTTAAAACGGCGGCTAAGGAGGGGTATAATGCGGCTCAGCTTGGCTTTAGCGAAGCCAAGCGACTCAAGTCTCCTCAGCGAGGGCACCTTAAGGAGCTGGGGCAGTTTAAGTATCTACGAGAATTCAGGACGGATGATAAAGCTATTAAAGTAGGAAAAAAGATTGATGTTAGCCTATTTATGGCAGGCGACCTGGTTGATATTACCGGGATATCAAAAGGTAAAGGCTTTGCTGGCGTAGTAAAACGCCATCATTTTGCGGGTGGACCCAAAACGCACGGGCAGTCAGACCGGCACCGTGCTCCAGGCTCCATAGGGGCTACTACTTCGCCGGGTAGAGTATTAAAGGGGAAGCGTATGGCCGGGCATATGGGGAACAGCCGGGTGACAGCGCGTCATCTGGAGGTAATTGAAGCTGACCCTGCCCGTAATTTACTACTGGTTAAGGGAGCCGTACCCGGGGCCAAGAATGGATTATTGCTAATAAGGAAATCAGGTGGAGGAGCAAGTGAAAGTCCCAGTCTATAACCTTGCCGGGGAAGTGATTAAACATATTGAGATAAGTGACCAGGTCTTTGCTGTGCCGTTTAATGAAGCAGTAGTACACCAGGCTGTAGTAAGGCAACGGGCAAATGCTCGTCAGGGAACAGCCAGTACCAAAACCCGCAGCGAGGTTTCTGGCAGTAGCCGAAAGTTATTCCGGCAGAAACACACCGGTATGGCTCGGGCCGGGGGCCGGAAGTCACCACTGCGCCGAGGGGGTGGTATCACCTTTGGTCCTAAGCCGAGAAGCTATAGACAAGCAATGCCTAAAAAGATGCGCCAACTAGCTCTAAGGTGCGTGCTATCGGCAAAAGCCAGAGAGGGAGAGCTAAGAGTCCTAGAACAGTTGAAGCTTGACCAGCCCAAGACCAAGGAGATGGCACAGATTTTAGCCGCACTAGGCGTGGACTCTTCAGCCCTTATCGCTACTTCTGAACCAGAAACTGGTGTAGTTAAATCAGCCCGTAATCTGACCAGGATTAAGATAACACCGGCTAATTTGCTTAATGTGGTTGACATCCTTTCTCACAAGATATTACTGATGACCGAGGCTGCGGTGCGTAAAGCGGAGCAGATATGGGGACAGAAGTTGTCTCAAGGAGAAAGCAGTGCATCTCTATGAGACGTTGCGCCGTCCGTTAATAACTGAGAAGAATGCGGCACTCCAAGCTCAAGGCAAGTATGTCTTTGAGGTAGCTGGAGAGGCTACCAAGCACCAGGTTAAACAGGCTGTGGAAAAGGCATTTAAGGTAAAGGTGACCGCAGTTAATACAATGACAGTAGCTGGTAAGACACGAAAGTTAGGTAGACGAGAGATACAAGGCCAATCTTGGAAAAAGGCAATCGTCACCCTCCAGCCAGGGGACAATATAGAAATCTTTGAAAGTGTTTAGCATTTATAGGAGGATTGAGTGGCATTAAAGGT
>DAOVGW010000044.1 GCA_030672225.1 Dehalococcoidales bacterium
GCACGAAAAGAAAACTACAGCGGCTGAGCGCCAGCCTGGTGATATTCTCTTTGATTCTGGTAATACCGATAGGCTTGTTAGCGGGCTGCACATCAGATTCTGGCAAAACACCGCCACCTGGAGGAGAGGCAGCGTTTCCGATGACAGTAACTGATGACCTGGGCCGGGTGGTTACCGTAGAGGAGGCACCGGAAAGAATTATTTCTCTGTCCCCGAATAATACTGAGATTCTGTTCGCTTTGGGCTTGGCTGACAGGATAGTGGCAGTATCGGACTTTTCTGATTACCCACCAGAAGCTAAGGAGAAACCCGTCATAGGTGTTTATCCGGCACCGAACATGGAGCAACTAATTGACCTTTCCCCGGACTTGATATTAGCTGCTGAAATCCAAACAGAGGATGTCATTTTGCAGCTTGAGGAGAGGGGATTTACTGTTTTTGTTTTAGCACCGCAGACCCTTGATGAGGTATTGGAGGCTATTACCTTGGTGGGAGAGATTACAGGGGTGGAAGAGGAGGCTTCTGGGTTGATAGCAGATATGCGCAATAGAATTAAGGCGGTAACAGATAAGACAGATAGCCTGCCTCAGGGTCAAAGACCGAGGGTTTTTTATATCGTCTGGCATGACCCCTTGATGGCACCTGGCTCCGGAACCTTCCAGGATAACCTGATTGGAAAGGCAGGCGGTACCAATATTGCCCGAGACCTCACCGGGTGGACGACTATCAGTTTAGAGGTGGTCATTCAGGCAAATCCCGAAGTGATGATTGCCAGTGTCAGCTATGCAACCGGCGAGGACTTATCTTTCCAGTTTATCAAAACATGGCCGAGCTTGAGAGACACAGATGCCCGCCGGAATGGCCGGGTATATGGGATAGACGGTGACCTGGTTAGCCGCCCCGGACCGCGGATAGTAGAGGCACTGGAACTATTGGCTAAGATGCTCCATCCGGAGATATTCGGTTCCGCTGAGTAGAAAGACTTAAGCGAGCTAGGAGTTAAGCCCTGGAGTCATAAGAGCTTTTAGGATTTGCTAATCATGTCATCTAAGCAAGCTAAACTATCTTTTGCCGACCGGCCTGTGCCAGCTATACTTTATCCTTACTGGCGCGGCCGCATCTATGCCATATTGGGACTTTTGGTACTTCTTGTAATAGTGGTGGCACTGGCTACTGCCATTGGTAGCGTTGACATTCCTCTCTTGACCATATCCAGCATTATGCTTTCTAAGGTGCCTTTGGTTGACATAACTCCTACCTGGACAGGTGCCTGGGAGACCATAGTTCTGGAGATACGCTTACCCAGGGTTATTCTGGCCGGGGTGGTTGGCGCAGCGCTGGCGATAGCCGGGGCTACTTATCAGGGTTTGTTTCGCAATCCCTTAGCCGACCCTTATCTTATTGGCGTGGCTCAAGGGGCTGCTCTGGGAGCCGTCATTGGCTTCCTGCTTCCGGTTGCCGGGATGGGTATCGGTATTGTGCCGTTATTTGCTTTCGCCGGGGCACTAGTTAGCGTAGCCGTTGTTTATGGTTTGGCCCGGGTGGGCGGGACCATTCCGGTGACCACCCTTATTCTGGCTGGTGTCGCTTTAGGAGCCCTTCTTGGTGCCATCGTTTCTTACCTGGTAATTACCAGTGGAGCAAAGATGCCGGGAATTATTTTTTGGCTGATGGGTAGTTTTTCCTTAAGCCAGTGGTCTGAGGTACAGGCGGTTCTACCCATTATGGTGGCGGGGGCGGTGGTAATCATGCTTTTTGCCCGCTCGCTCAATATAATGCAGCTTGACGAGGAGCAGGCTCAGCAGCTGGGCATCAATGTGGAAAGGCTCAAGCTTATTCTGCTTATTGCGGCTACCCTTATAACTGCCGCCGCCGTTTCCTTCGTCGGCATTATTGGATTTATTGGCATCATTATCCCTCACGCAGTGCGCCTGATTTGGGGGCCGGATTACCGTTTCTTGCTTCCCTTGTCCGTCCTCAGCGGTGCCATTTTCCTTATTCTGGCCGACGTCGTAGCCCGCACCATCCTGGCACCTTCCGAGATACCAATAGGGGTAATTACTGCCCTCTGTGGAGCGCCCTTCTTTCTTTACCTGCTTCGGCGCCGGACAAAGATGCTGTTCTAAAGAGAAAAAAATGACTAAACTGGAGATGCAAAACGTTACCCTTGGCTATGGGCGTAAGGTAGTGGTCAAGGACATAACCTTTCAGATGAAGCCAGGGGAGATACTGGGTCTTGTCGGGCCAAACGGCTGCGGCAAGTCAACCATTATCAAGGCTTTGAGCCGGGTTATCTCACCGTATTCGGGCAGAATACTCCTCGACGGAAAGAATATATCCACTATATCAAGGAGAGATTTATCCCGTTGGCTTGGAGTCGTCCCCCAGATTCCGCTCCTTCCCAGCATCTTTACCGCCTTTGAGGTGGTGCTCATGGGCAGGAACCCCCATCTTGGACTGTTTCAGTATGAAGGTCCCAAAGACATGGCTATTGCCTGGCGGGCTATGAAAAAAACTTCGACACAGCACCTTGCCCGGCGAAGGATAGGTGAGCTTTCCGGTGGTGAGATACAATGCGTGGTTATTGCTCGTGTCCTGGCTCAGGAGACAGAAGCAATCCTTTTAGATGAACCGACGGCGAATCTGGATATCAGCCGTCAGGTTGAAATCCTTGATGTGATAAAGAGCCTGTGCCAGGAGAATGCCTTGACAGTCGTGGCTGCCCTTCATGACCTAAATCTGGCAGCCGAGTACTGTGACCGCTTAGTCCTTATAAATAATGGACGGATTCATGTTGAAGGTACACCAAGTGAGGTCATTACTGATGATAATATCAAGGCAGTCTATGGGGCTGGAAGCCATGTCTACAGCCACCCGCTAAGCGGCCTGCCGGCAGTGTTGCCTAATGCTGGTAGTAGTAAGTATGGATGAGTCTGATACAAGAGGTAACTGTAAGTGAATCTGGATACTGCGATGTGGATTACTGGAGGAGGCCATCAATTTTTGGCTGAAGGGTGGATTCGGGCACAGCGCCGATTACCGTGTCCACCGCCTTGCCATCTGAAAAGAATATTAGCGTGGGTATCGACATTACCTTATATTTGGCTGGTGTTTTTGGATTCTCATCAATATTTAACCGGTAGAACTTGAACCTGCCCTGGTACTTCTCTGCCAGTTTTTCAATGACAGGCGCAACCATGCGACAGGGCCCGCACCAGGGTGCCCATAAATCCACCAGTACCGGCTGGGTAGATTTTATCACCTGTTCTTCAAAGTCTTGGTCGCTAACGTCTATTACCATTGTGCCCGTCTCCTTAGCTGCTTTTAATCTTCCGTCTATGGTAACAATTTAGGATGCTCTGTGTCAAGAAGCTTTGACCAGTCTCCAGGCAATGGTTTCACAGAGCACAGTTATATCCTCGGTAGAGAGGTAATCAGAGATGGTGCTTGAAAACAGGATGCTTCCTCTAGGGGTAAACTCGTCGTCGCCTTGCCATAGAACCAGGGTTATCGCTAGTCGGCTAAAGGCATTAATGGTGACGGCCGCGTCTCCATAATCTGCCTTGTGACCTCCCAGCTTCAAAGCGGCGTCCAGCAGCCGATGAGGCTCCTTATCAAAGTTGTCTAAGAGGGGTTTTATTGCTCTCTGGGAGAAGTTCGGGAAGTAGCTAGCCCCCTCTGGTAATTCCTTAAAGGTGATTATCTTATTGGTGATGGGGCTACCTTTTGCCCGCCTTAGATAGTGGAGTATCAGGAGTTTATCTCTTAGCGGAACCGGCTCCTTACTGTCAACTAATGAAACGTCAATATCAGGAAACCGTATCTGGTAAACGCTGTTTAAATAGACAAGGCTTATGACTGTCTGGGTGCCTGCTATTTTGAGTTG